>DATIZS010000148.1:0-2282 GCA_035516955.1 Rhizomicrobium sp. | reverse complement strand
GCCAATGTCGCTCGCGCCAGGCGATGAACAGTCCGGCCGCGATCACGACCGCCGAACCCGCCATCACCAACGCCGCCGGAATTTCGGCGAAAACGAAATATCCGAGCAGCACCGCCCACACCATCGAGACGTAATCGAAAGGCGCGAGCAGCGAAGGTTCGGCGTAGCGGTAGCAATAGGTCATGCAGAGCTGGCCGAAGCCGCCCATCAATCCGCAGAGAACGAGCAGCGTCGCTTGCATCGCCGTGAGCGGCGCGTGCGACCAGATCATGGCGACGGCGCCGGCGAGAGAGGTCATCGCCATGAAGTAGAACACGATGGCTTCGCTGGTCTCGGTGCTGCTCATCTGCCGGATGAACACGACGACGAACGCCGATAGACAGGCGCCGCCGATCGCCATGGCGGCGCCCGAAGTGAAGCCCGAGGCGACGATGTGCATCACCCCGCCATGCGGCTCCAGCATCAGAAGCACGCCGGCAAAGCCCGCCACCACCGCGAAGCCGCGATAAGGACCCACACGCTCGCGCAGCATCAAGGCCGCCAGCACGACGGCGAAGATCGGCGCCACGAAGGTGAAGGCCGTGAGGTCCGCCAGAGGCAGGAGCTTCACCGCACCGAAATTGAGAAACATCGAGCTCACGCCCGCCGCGGACCGCGCGATGTGCCAGCCGGGGCGCCGGGTGCGGATCACCTTCATCGGGCCGACGGAGACGAAGGAAAACACGAACAGCGGAAAGAGCGCGAAGAAGCCGCGAAAGAACACCACTTCGCCCAGCGGCACGTTTCCCACCAGCTTGAGGATCGCGTACATCAGCGAGAAGGTGAGGGTGGCGCCGAGCTTGAGCACGATGCCTCTGAGCGGGTGGTGCTTCATCTCCCCGCGCACCCGCCAGCGTTTCTTCTTCCGGAGTTCCAAGATTTCCGCCCCCGCATGGCCTCGTGGCCGTCCGGTCATGCCATCCGTGTTTCGGGCGGACCGTTCCGTTTGGCAAGAGCGATTTCGGGATGCTGGATTTGCGGGCGCGCCGCTGGCTTTGCACGCCAGCTTGTGGCGAAGTTGCGCCATGTCGACACGGCTTCCCCAATTCGCGGACATCGAAGACGCGGCGCGGCGGATCGCGCCCTGGGCGGTTCGCACGCCGCTCATCGAGAACCCTGCCCTGAACGAGCGCGCCGGCGCGCGCGTGCTCATCAAGGCGGAGCCGTTTCAGCGCACCGGCTCCTTCAAGTTCCGCGGCGCTTGCAATCGCATCCTGCTGATTCCGGAGGAGGAGCGGGCGAAGGGCGTGGTCGCGTTTTCCTCCGGCAATCACGCGCAAGGCGTGGCCGCCGCTGCGTCATTGTTCGGGATCGAGGCGACCATTGTGATGCCGCTCGATGCGCCGCGCGCGAAGATCGAGGGCACGCGCTCTTATGGCGCGCGGATCGTGACATATGACCGTCACACGGACGATCGCGAGGCCATTGCACGCGACGTCCAATCGCGCACCGGCGCAACCCTGATCAAGCCTTTCGACGATCCCTTCATCGTGGCCGGGCAGGGCACCGCCGGTCTCGAAATGACGCGGCAAGCGCGCGAGCTTGGCGTGGAGCTTTCCGAAGTGTTCGTGCCGGCGGGTGGCGCAGGTCTCGCCTCCGGCATTTCGCTCGCATTCGCACATGAGAGCCCGGCCACGCGCGTCATCGCCGTCGAGCCGGAGAACTACGATGGGCTCGGCCGTTCGCTTTCGGCCGGCGAGCGGAAGGCCGCGCCGGGTGGGCAGCCCTCGCTGGCCGACGCGCTGTTGGCGCCGATGCCGGGGGAAATTCCCTTCGCGATTGCAAAACGAAATATTGCCGCAGCGTTGACAGTTAGCGACGAGGATCTCGCCCGCGCCGTCAGTTATTGCGTCCGCAGGCTGAAAATCGTGGCGGAACCGGGCGGTACGGCCGGCCTCGCGGCCCTGTTGTCGCGAAGGCGACAATCGCAGGACGGGCCTATCGGCATCGTGCTCTCGGGCGGGAACATCGATCCGGAGAGGCTTCTGGCATGCTGCGAGCGCTTTCCTGAACCGTGACCGCAAACGCGGTTACCATGTTCTCGGGTCCACTTTCCAAACCGCGGCATTTTAGCTAGGCTCGGCACAAATAATTAAATCTGTTGGGCTGTTGGGGGTGTGATGAGCGTGGGGAACCGTGGCGGCACGCGCCGGTATGCGCGCATTGTTGCCAGTCTTGCAGTGACCTTGGTGCTCGTCGGGTGCGGTGGGCTCGGCCGTTCGCTTTCGGCCGGCGAGCGGAAG
>DATIZS010000147.1:0-4888 GCA_035516955.1 Rhizomicrobium sp. | reverse complement strand
CGGCCCGCTCTTGCGCTTGCCGTAATCGTGCAGCGCGCGCGCGACAAGCTCCTTGCCCGTGCCGCTTTCGCCCATGATCATCACGGTGAGATCGGTTTGGGTGAGCCGCGCGATGACGCGATAGATTTCCTGCATCGCGGGGGAGCGGCCGATCAGCGGCAAACGGTCTTCGCCATGCTCCTGCGCGGCATGCGCGTCGCGCTTGGTTTGCGGATTGTCGAGCGCGCGCTGCACCACGCTCGTGAGTTCTTTCAGGTCGAAAGGTTTCGGCAGATAATCGAAGGCGCCACGCTCCGCCGCCGTGATGGCGGTGAGGATCGTGTTCTGCGCGCTCATCACCACGACGGGCAGATCGGGGCGGATACGCTTGATGCGCGGGATGAGATCGAATCCGTTTTCGTCCGGCAGCACGACATCGGTGATGACGAGATTGCCGTCGCCCGCCGCGATCCAGCGCCACAATCCCGCGGCGTTGCCTGTCGTGCGCACGTCATAGCCCGCGCGGCCCAGCGCCTGATTGAGCACGGTGCGGATCGCCGCATCGTCGTCTGCAACGAGGATCAATCCTTGCGGCATGTCACTCTCCCAAATTCGTCACCCTGAGGAGCCTTTGCGCGCATCCTTCGAGGCTCTCCCTCGCCACGCTCGGGAGCGCACCTCAGGATGACGCGCAAGGGCGTCACGAAGGGTCCCTGCCCGCTTGCGGCAGCAGCACGCGGAAAATCGTGCGCGACGGCACGGAATCGCATTCGATGACGCCGCCGTGATCGCCGATGATCTTCGCGACCAGTGCGAGACCCAGCCCGCTTCCGTTCGGCTTCGTCGTGACGAACGGATCGAAGATGTAGGGCGTGAGATCGGCCGGCACGCCCGAGCCATTGTCGCGCACCGTCACTTCCAGCGGCAGCGAAATGCGCCCGCCCGCCGTCGTCGCGCTCACGCGCACGCCGGGGCGATAGCCGGTGGTGAGCGTGATCTCGCCGCCCTGCTCCGGCGCCGCGTCGCTCGCATTGCGCACGAGATTGAGGAACACCTGAATCAATTGATCGCGGTCGCCCAAGACCGGCGGCAAGGACGGATCGAAACTCTCCACGAAATTGACGTTCTTGGCGAAGCTCGTGCGCGCCACTTTCACGACGCGGTCGAGCACTTCGTGAATATTCACCGGCGCGCGCGGGAAGGCCCGCGTATCGCCGAAGGCCTCCATGCGGTCGATGATGCCGCGGATGCGATCGGCCTCGGCGCAGATGAGTTCGGTCAGATTGCGCTCGCTGGGCGGCACGGCTTCCTCGAGCAATTGCGCCGCGCCGCGAATTCCGGCCAGCGGATTCTTGATCTCGTGCGCCAAGACCGCCGCCATGCCATGCAGCGAACGCACCGCGCCGCGATGGAGCAATTGCCGGTCGATGCGTTGCGCGAGGCTGCGCTCCTGAAGCGTGACGAGCAGCGCGCCTTCCGGCTCCGCCACCGGCGTCACGATCACATCGGCGATGCGTTCGCCGTGTTTGGGCGTGGAGAGATCCATGTCGCGCTCGCCGACGCTCGCGTTGCGTTCGCGCGCCTGTTCCATCAACTGGATGATCGGGCTGGAAAACGGAACGATGTCGCCCAGGCCATGGCGGATGAGAAGCCCCGCCCCCATTCCGAAGAACTGCTCGGCCGCGGGATTCACGAAAAGGATCTGCTGATCGGCCGCCACCATCAGCACCGGGATCGGCAAGCCGGCCGCGATCTGGAACGCGGCGCGCTCCTGGGTCTCGTATTTGGCGGCTTGTTGCGGTTCCAAGATGCACACTTCTTAGGCAATCTAATTAATGACTATAAACTAGGCATTAGCGAATACAAGAGCGAAACCGGGCAATCGAAAATCCAGCAAATTCCCGGGCTTCCTGCTAATTACGATGCCGGAAGGAGAATCCATGCCCCGGATTGCGGCCCTGATCGTGGGTGCGGGATTGGGCTCGCGGCTCGGCGCCGCGCGGCCCAAGCAGTACCTGGCGCTTGGGGGGATTGCCGTCATCCGCCGGGCCATCGACGCCTTCGCGGGCGAAGTCCAGCTCATCCAATCCGTGATCGGACAAGGCCAGGAAACGGAGTATCGCGCGGCCGTCGCGGGGCTCGAAATCCTGCCGCCGGTGACGGGCGGCGACACGCGCGAAGAATCCGTCCGCAAGGGATTGGAGGCGCTCGTTCCGCATCATCCCGATTTCGTGCTGATCCATGACGCGGCGCGGCCGCTTGTCAGCCGCGCGCTGATCGCGCGCGTCATCGCGGCGCTGGAATCGGGGGCACGCGCCGCGGTTCCGATGATCGCCGTCTCCGATACGCTGAGGCGCCAGGATCTGGAGGGCTGGGAAACGATTCCGCGCGATCATCTTTTCCGCGCCCAGACGCCGCAAGGATTTTCCTTCGACGCCATTCTTGGCGCCCATCGCGACTTCGCGGGCGAGATCGCCACCGACGACATGGCGCTGGCCGAACTCGCCGGAATGGAGATCGTCGTCGTGGCGGGCGAGGAATCCAACATCAAGATCACCAGCGAAGACGACATGCTCCACGCCGCACGGCTGCTGGGTGGCGCCAGCGAAACGCGCAACGGTCTGGGCTTCGATGCGCATCGCTTCGGCGCTGGCGATCATGTCTGGCTGTGCGGCGTGAAGATCGCGCATGATCGCGGCCTCGAAGGCCATTCCGATGCCGATGCCGGATTGCACGCGCTGACCGATGCGCTACTCGCCACGATCTCCGCCGGCGATATCGGCCGGCATTTTCCGCCGACGGACGAAAAATGGCGCGGCGCGCCCTCCTCTCTTTTCCTCGAACATGCGGCGGCGCTGGTGCGCGCCGATGGCGGGGCTATCCTCCATTGCGACGTCACGCTCGTTTGCGAGGCGCCGAAGATATCACCCTTTCGTGAAGCCATGCGCGCGCGCATCGCGGACATATTGAAGATCGATCCGGCGCGCATCAGCGTAAAAGCAACCACAACCGAAGGCATGGGCTTTACCGGGCGCCGCGAAGGCATCGCGGCGCAAGCCCTTGCCACCATCGAACGGCCACGCACATGACACTCTCCGAACAGACCGCAACGCTTTTCGGCATCGGCCGCGCGCCGGCCGCACCGGGAACGGTGGCAAGCCTCGCCGCACTTCCGCTTGCCTGGGCGATCAAATGGTTCACCAATGACTGGATCTTCCTCGCCATCATCGTGGCGGTGACGATCATCGCCATACGCGTGTGCGAGGCTTACGCGCGCGAAACAGGCGTGACCGACCCGTCCGAATGCGTGATCGACGAGCTCGCCGGCCAATGGATCGCCTGTCTTCTCGCGCCCCTCTCGCTCATCGGATTCGGGCTGGCGCTGGTGCTGTTCCGCGCCTTCGATATCGCCAAGCCCTGGCCCATCGAGCGCTTCGAGCGCGCGCCGGGCGGGCTCGGCATCGTGCTCGACGACGTGGTGGCGGGGTTGCTCGCCGGCATCATCGTTGGCGTGGTGCGGCTGATCGGATTGATCTAGAGTTCGTGTGAATTGACTGTTTCCAAATTCGTCATGGCCGGCCCCCGTGCCGGCCATCCATAAACACCGTTTGAAACCGAGGTTATGGGTTGCCGGCACAAGGCTGGCAATGACGAAAAAGGGACAGGTTTGAGCGAATACAAACGGCGGCGACTCCATGTTTCCTTCCTATTATCTGCGCCTCGCCGAAACCGTGCTCGCCGAAGCGCGGGCGCAGAACCTGCGCATCGCCACGGCCGAAAGCTGCACGGGCGGATTGATCGCGGCGCTCTTGACCGAAGTGCCCGGTTCCTCGATCGTGTTCGAGCGCGGCTTCGTCACCTATTCCAACCGCGCCAAGGAGGATCTGCTCGGCGTGCCGGGCGATCTCATCGCCGATCAGGGCGCGGTGTCGGAAGCCGTCGCGCGCATGATGGCCGAAGGCGCGGTCGCCAATTCCAACGCGCATATGGCCGTCTCCGTCACGGGCGTCGCCGGCCCCGGCGGCGGCACGCCGCTGAAGCCGGTGGGGCTCGTGCACATGGCGGCGTTTCGCGAGAACCGCTCGATCCTCCACGAAGCGCATCATTTCGGCGCGCTCGGCCGCAGCGAAGTGCGGCTGAAGGCGGTCGAAGCGGCGTTGATGTTGTTGAAGCGTTTGCTATGAGCGAAGCGGCACCTGCGAAATCAAATCGCAGCAAGGCCGTCTTTGTCGGGCTCGCGATCTGCACAATTCTCTATATGGCGGCATTCCGCTATATCACCGTCTCTTCAATCAGCAGGCTGATGCCGGTTGCCAGCCATTCTTATCCCCAACATCTGTCGCATCTGCAAATGACGCTGGCCTCTATCGCGGGCGCGATGGCGATGATTGCACCGTCCTGCTTCCTCATGGCGGCAATCGGCGGGTGGGTGTTGTACTACTTTCGTCGCATGAGGGCGCTGTACATCTTGCTCGCAATTCCGCCAATTCTGGCCTTGATCTGGTATGTTTCATTGGCGCGATTGATCGTCTCGTTCTAAAGAACGTGCCCTCTCCTCGAACGCGCTCGTCATGCGCTTCTGCGCCAGCGCGAAGGCGCCGCCCGCGACGGCGTTGAGCAACCTGTTCTTGAATTCGAAATCGATCGCGAAATCGACGCGCGCGCCCTCACCTTCCGGCGTGAAGCGCCAATGGTTTTCGAGTTTGGCGAAGGGGCCTTGCGCTTGGGTGACGTCGATAGTGCGGGCGGCGCGATCGAGAATAACGCGGCTGGTATAGCGCTCGCGAAGCCCGCGGAAGCCGACGATCATTTCGGCGAGGAGTATTTCCTTTTCGCCTTCCTTTTCGCGCGAGAGGATCCGCAGCGCATTCACCCAGGGCAGGAATTCGGGATAGCGCTCGACATCGGC
>DATIZS010000146.1:0-2647 GCA_035516955.1 Rhizomicrobium sp. | reverse complement strand
GCGCTCCTCGGTGAAACTCTTCTGCAGCTTGGCGCCACCATCGGGCGCCATGAGAGTCGTGTTCTCGGGCGTCGCGATGAAGGCCGCGCCCTGCTTCGCCGCCTCGCGGATCAGCGACGATGCGGTTTGAACGTTCTCGCTCGTGTCGTCGGAGGAGCGAAGCTGCACGCAGGCGGCGCGGAATGTGGCCATCGTCAGCTATTCAGCAGCGGATCGAGATCGCCCGCCCGTTCGAGCGCGTAAAGCTCGTCGCAGCCGCCGACATGCACGTCGCCCACGAAGATCTGGGGCACGGTACGCGCGCCGCCGGATTTCGCTTCCATCTGGCTTCTGGCATCGGCGTCGGAGAAAACATCCACCTCTTCCACGTCCACGCCCTTCTTCTTGAGAAGCGCCTTCGCCCGCACGCAATAGGGGCAGATGGGCGTCGTATACATCAGGACTTTGCGCATGACCGGGCGGACTCGGGGGCAGACCTCGAAATTTATATAGTGACGGAGCCCAGGCGCACAACGCGCGCCAATGTCACCACCAGCACGCCCGCCGCGCCCGACCGCTTCAGCGCGCGGGCGCAGGCATTGACGGTGGCGCCGGTGGTCAGAACGTCGTCCACCAGAAGCACGGTCTTCGCCGCGATCGCGGACGGGTTAACCACCTTGAAGGCGCCCTGCATGTTCGTGGCCCTTGCCTTGGCCGAGGGCATGGCGCCCTGGCTGGGGGTCGCCCGGATGCGGCGGAGCGAGAGCGGATCGAACGGCTTGTCCGAAAATCTCGCCAGCTTCTGCGCCAGGAGCGCCGATTGATTGAAGCGCCGCGACCACAGCCGCCGGCGATGCAGCGGCACCGGCATGACGATATCTGCCTCAGCCACCAATTCGCGCGCGGCGCGCTCCAGCCAGCGCGACAGCGGCGGCACGAGGTCGTGGCGGTCGGCGCGTTTGAGGGCCAGGATCAGCCGCTTGCTGGCGTCGTCGTAGCGCAGCACGGCACGCGCGCGATCGAAATCGGGCGGGTCTGCGTGACAGGCGCCGCACAGCGTCCCGCCGCCGGGATCGATCTCGAACGGCAGGCCGCAAGCCGCGCAGACCGGCCCCTCGATGAAACTCATCTTGTTCCAGCAGGAGGCGCACAGGCCTTGCGCGCCGCCCGTCGAGGCGCGGCAGGCGACGCAGAGCGGCGGATAGACCGCGTCCAGGACCGCGCGCCCGGTTTTTGCCAGCAAGTCGGCCATGTATCCCAATTCGTCATGGCCGCCACCCGGGACCGCGCGAAGCGCGGCCCGAGTGCAAGCCTTTGTGGCGGCCATCCATAACCTCCGTCTAGAATTGTGTTTATGGATGGCCGGGACAAGCCCGGCCATGACGAAAAAGGGGAGCATGGAAAGTCCGGTGACAGAGGTACCCAACATCTTCGACCGCAAAACCTATGCGCAACACCGCGCGCGTGCGGGCGAAAGCTTTCTCCTGCGCGATGCGGCGGAAGGGATGGCGGCGCGTCTGTCGGCGGTCACAAGGGCGTTTGAACACGGGCTCGATCTTTCCTCGCGCGACGAGAGTTTCGCGATCCTGAAGCCTTTCGCGGCGCAGTGGACGCGCACGTCCTTGTCGGGCGGCGGCGTGGTGACGGAGGAAGATGCGCTCCCCTTCGCGGCCGAAAGCTTCGATCTCGTCACGAGCGTCTTGTCGCTGCACGCGGTCAACGATCTGCCGGGCGCGCTGGTGCAGATCAGGCAGGTTCTCAAACCCGATGGATTGTTCCTGGCGGCGCTCTTCGGCGGCGAAACGCTGGCGGAGTTGCGCCACGCCTTCGCCTCGGGCGAAAGCGAGGCGGCGGGCGGAATATCTCCGCGCGTGGCGCCCTTTGCGGATGTGCGTTCGCTGGGCGCGCTTTTGCAACGCGCGGGCTTCGCGCTGCCGGTCGCGGATAGCGAACGCACATCCGTGCGCTATGCCAAATTCGAGACGCTCGTCTCCGATCTGCGGGCGCTGGGCGAAACCAATGCGCTCGCCGAACGGCGCAAACGATTTCTGCCGCGCGCGGTGCTTGCCGCTTCGCTCGCCCATTTGATGGACGAAGACGGAAAATTCCCGGCCACCTTCGAGATCGTCTTCCTCACCGGCTGGTCGCCGCACGAAAGCCAGCCCAGGCCGCTCGCGCCCGGCAGCGCCAAAGCGCGGTTGGCCGATGCGCTGGGCGTGGTGGAAAGGCCCGCGGGCGAGAAAGCGGATAGACGGGATTGAGATGCCGCTAGTCGGTGCTCAGCACCGTCGCCAGCTTGTCGAAGAACGTCGTCTTGACGTTCTGGCCGAGCAGATCGACCGCGGTGATGACGAAGATCGAAATCCCCGCCGCGATCATGGCGTATTCGATGGCGGTCGCGCCGCGCTCGTCGCGCCAGAAATCGCTCAGAGCAGATCGCGCAACATAGGGATCAACGGAAGGTCCGCAGGCGGCATCGGATAGGAACTCATCTCGCGTGGTCTGACCCATTTGACAGCCTGCCCTTCCCGAGGACGAACGATGCCGTCCCATCGCCTGCAGATATAAAGCGGCATGAGCAGGTGAAATTCCGGGTAGGTGTGCGAAGCGAAGGTGAAGGGCGCCAAGCACGCCTCCTTGACCGTGATCGAGAGCTCCTCGTGAAGCT
>DATIZS010000145.1:0-5599 GCA_035516955.1 Rhizomicrobium sp. | reverse complement strand
TCGCCCGAGGACGCCGCGCTCGCGCTCACCGGCACGCCGGCCACCGTATAGGGGTCGGAATCGGCCAGCGCCGCGCCCGGAAGCGCCAGGGCAAGAATCACAAGGACAAGGCGGGGAAATATCATGGAAAGGACCTTTGGGACGGCCGGACTATAATGGCCGGTGGATGGAGGCGAAAGCTGGGCGTGAGGCCGCTTGCCCGGCCGCTCCGGCCCGCTTAAACGAAGCCCATGACGCGCAACGGCCTTACTTATAAAGACGCGGGCGTCGATATCGATGCGGGCGAGGCGCTGGTCGAGCGCATCGCGCCCGCCGCGCGCGCGACCAGACGGCCCGGCGCCGATGCCGATCTCGGCGGCTTCGGCGGGCTCTTCGATCTGAAGGCGGCGGGCTTTCGCGATCCGGTTCTGGTGGCATCGACGGACGGCGTGGGCACCAAGCTCAAGATCGCCATCGAGACGGGGATCTTCTCCGGCATCGGGCAGGATCTCGTGGCGATGTGCGTCAACGACATCGTGGTGCAGGGCGCGGAGCCTTTGTTCTTTCTCGATTACTACGCGAGCGGAAAATTGAATGTGGATGACGCGGCCGTCGTGATCGAGGGCATCGCGCGCGCCTGCAAGGATTCGGGCTGCGCGCTGATCGGCGGCGAAACGGCGGAAATGCCGGGGCTTTATGCCAAAGGCGATTTCGATCTCGCGGGATTCGCGGTGGGCGCGGCAGAGCGCGGCGCGATCCTGCCCAGGACCGCGGAGATGGTCGCGGGCGATGTGCTGATCGGCGTCGAATCCTCGGGCGTGCACTCCAACGGCTTCTCTCTGGTGCGCCGCGTGGTGGAAGATGCGAAGCTCGCCTTCGATGCGCCGGCGCCTTTCGCGCGCGAACTGCGGCTGGGCGAGGCGTTGCTACGGCCCACGAAGCTCTACGTGAAAAGCGCGCTCGAAGCGATGCGCGCCGGCGGCGTCAAGGGTTTCGCCCATATCACCGGCGGCGGCATCACCGAGAATCTTCCCCGCGCGCTTCCCGAAGGGCTCGATGCGCAAATCGATCTGTCGTCGTGGAGGCCCTTGCCGGTGTTCGGATGGCTGTCGAAATCGGCCGGCATCGCGGAGCGCGAAATGCTGCGCACCTTCAATTGCGGCATCGGCTTGATCGCGGTGGCGGCGGCGGACGCGGCAGGCCGCGTCATCGACGCGTTCGGCGATTGCGGCGAACGCTCGATGCGGATCGGCACGCTCGTTGCGGGCAAGGGCGAAGCGAAAGTGCGCTACGCGGGAGCGCTTTCGCCGTGAAGGCGCGCACCGCCGTTCTGATCTCGGGCCGCGGCAGCAATCTCAAGGCGCTGATCGATGCCTGCCGCGATCCGAAATTCCCCGCTGAAATTTCGCTCGTGATTTCCAACAGCGCCGGTGCCGGCGGCCTGGATTATGCGCGCACGGCGAACATTCCCGCGAAAATCGTTTCGCACAAAGGCCATGCAAGCCGCGAGGATTTCGACCGCGCGCTCGATGCCGAATTGGAGGAGGCGAATATCGATATCGTTTGCCTCGCGGGGTTCATGCGCATCCTCTCGGACTGGTTCGTGCGGCGCTGGGCGGGCCGCGTGATCAATATCCACCCCTCGCTTCTGCCCGCGTTCAAGGGCCTCAACGTGCATCAGCAGGCGCTCGATGCGGGCGTGCGGATCGCCGGATGCACGGTGCATTTCGTAGTGCCCGAACTCGATTCCGGCCCGACCATCGCGCAAGCGAGCGTGCCCGTGCTTCCAGGCGATGACGCCGATGCGCTTGCCGCGCGGATATTGATTGAAGAACACAAGCTTTATCCCGCCGCGCTGAAATTGCTGGCGGCGGGGAAGGTGAAACTAGCCGGCGATAAAGCGGTGTTCGCTTAGATACAATTTCTAAAGTTCGTCATCGCCCGATTTATTCGAGCGATCCAATTTTTTCAATACCAAAAATGGATCACCCGGATCCTCCGCTATCGCTTCGGACCGGGTGATGACGAAGTATGGGTTTGAGAATTACAATCCCACGCCCGATATCTTCGCCGATATATCCCACAACCTTCTCGCGTCCTCGTCGTTCTGCGCTTCGACCGATGGCGTGGATGGCTTGCATTTGTAGAAATAGCCGCCGGTGACGCCGGCGACATCGCCGGACGATGCGAGCCAGACGATCGTTTCCGCGCCCTCTTCCGGCGTCAGCGCGAAATTCTTGGCCGCCTTGATCGCAAACGAAAACGCGCCGCCGCTCTGATCCCCGAACCGCGTGGCGACGAAACCGGGATGCAGGCAATTCGCGGTCACGCCCGTGCCTTCGAGGCGGCGCGCCAATTCGCGCGTGAAAAGAATATTCATCAGCTTGGTACGGCCATAGACGGCATAGCCCGAATAGAAGCGCGCGCTTTGCAGATCGTCGAAATTAAGCCGGTTGCCGCGATGCGCGTCCGACGCGGTCGAGACGATCCGCGCGCCCGGCGTCGCCTTGAGGCGCGCCAGCAGCATGTTGGTGACGACGAAATAGGCCATGTGATTGAGCGCGAAGGTCTTCTCGAGCCCGTCTTCGGTGACGCGCCGCGAATTGAACATCGCGCCCGCATTGTTGACGAGCACGTCGATCTCGGGCTCGCTGTCGGCGATCTCCTTCGCCACGCGTTTCATTTCGGACAGCCGCGTGAGATCGGCGTAATGCACGACGTGGTCGGTATGGCCGGCGACCGCGCGCAGATGCCGCCGCATCGCCTCGCCGCGCTCGCGGTCGCGCGCCACGAAGACGATCCGCGCGCCCAATTGCGCCAGATGATCCGCCGCCACCTCGCCGATGCCCGATGTGGCGCCCGTGATGACGATGGTCTTTTCGTTCATCGCCTATCCCACGATGTCGAGGTCCGAAAAGAAGAATTTGATCTCGTTCGCCGCGGTTTCGGGCGCGTCGGAGCCGTGAACCGAATTGGCCTCGATCGATTCGGCGAAATCCTTGCGGATGGTGCCCGAGGCGGCCTTGGCGGGATCGGTCGCGCCCATCACCTCGCGGTTTTTCGCAACCGCGTTCGCGCCTTCGAGCACCTGCACCACCACCGGGCCCGAAATCATGAATTCGACGAGGCTCCTGAAGAACGGCCGCTCGCGATGGACGCCATAGAAGGCTTCGGCCTGATCCTTCGCGAGCCGGATGCGGCGCTGGGCCACCACGCGAAGTCCCGCCTTCTCGAAGCGGGCCACGATCTCGCCCGTCAGATTGCGCCGCGTCGCGTCCGGCTTGATGATCGAAAGCGTGCGCTCCAGCGCCATGACGAACTCCCTCGGGCAAAATCGCGCGCCTTATAGAAGCCGGTTCGTTTCCCCGCAAGCCGTGCTAGAAGCCCCGAATGCTCGGCATCGAAAACATCACCTACCGGATCGCGGGCCGCGAAATCCTGAAAGGCGCGTCGGCGCGGCTGCCCGCGGGGCGGCGCGTGGGCCTATTGGGGCGCAACGGCGCGGGCAAGACGACGCTCTTGCGCCTGATCCAGGGCCAGCTTCAGGCCGATGCCGGCGCGATCACCGTGCCCGCGAGCTGGAAGATCGGCGCGGTGGCGCAGGAGGCGCCGGCAGGGCCAACGAGCCTGCTCGATACGGTGCTCGCCGCCGATTCCGAGCGCATTCGGTTGCTCGCCGCGGCCGAACACGAAACCGATGCGCACAGGCTCGGCGAGATCCATGCGCGGCTGGAAGCGATCGACGCCTATGCGGCGCCCGCGCGGGCGGCCTCGATCCTGGCGGGGCTGGGCTTTTCGCACGAAGAGCAATTGCGCCCGTGCTCGGAATTCTCCGGTGGCTGGCGCATGCGCGTGGCGCTGGCGGCGATATTGTTCGCGGCGCCCGATCTTCTGCTGCTCGACGAGCCCACCAATTATCTCGATCTCGAAGGCGTGATGTGGCTCGAAGATTTCCTGCGCCGTTATCGCGGCAGCGTGATCGTCATCAGCCATGACCGCGATCTGCTCAATACCGTCGCCGAATTCATCCTGCATCTGGAGCACGGCAAGCTGACGCTCTATTCCGGCAATTACGAAACCTTCGTCGAAACGCGCGCCATGCGCCGCGCCAACGATCTCGCCTTCGCCAAGAAGCAGGAGGCCGCGCGCAAGCATATGCAGGCCTTCGTCGATCGCTTCCGCTACAAGGCTTCGAAAGCGCGCCAGGCACAGAGCCGCATCAAGATGCTGGAGCGCTTGGCGAAGGTGGAAGTGCCGGTGGACGAGCATGTGGCGCCGATCCGCCTGCCGCGGCCGGAAAGCGTGAGCCCGCCGCTTCTGACGCTGGAAAAAGCCGCGGCGGGATATGACGGGCGTGCGGTGCTTCGCGAGATTTCGCTGCGCTTCGATCCCGACGACCGCATCGCGCTTCTGGGCAAGAACGGCAACGGCAAATCGACGCTCGCCAAATTGCTGGCCGGCAAGCTCGAGGCGATGGATGGCGAGATCATGCGCTCGCGCAAACTCATCCCCGGCTATTTCGCGCAGCATCAATTGGACGAACTCGACGGTTCGATCACGCCATTGCAGACGCTCGCGCGCCTGCGCCCGAAAAAAACCGAGCTCGAATTGCGCACGCAGCTCGGCGGCTTCGGATTTTCCGCCGACAAGGCCGTGACTCTGGTCTCCAATCTTTCGGGCGGCGAGCGGGCGCGGCTGATGCTGGCGCTGGCGACGCTCGACAGGCCCAATCTGCTCATCCTCGACGAGCCGACCAACCATCTCGATATCGATGCGCGCGAGGAATTGCTGACGGCGCTGAACGATTTCGAAGGCGCGGTCGTGCTCGTCAGCCATGACCGCCGGTTGATCGAAACGACGGCGGATCGTTTGCTGCTGGTCGCCAATGGCCATGTCGAGCCGTTCGACGGCGATCTCGATGACTATCGGAAATTCCTGCTTTCCGGAGACAACGCGCCCGCGCGCCGCGAAGAGCCCAAGCCCGCGAAGAAGGACGCGCGCCGCGATTCCGCCGAACGCAGGCGGCACTTGAAACCGCTGAAGGACAAGGTGGAGGCCGCCGAACACCAGATCGCCGATCTCAATCGCGAAATCGCCAAGCTCGATTCCGCGCTCGCCGATCCGCTGCTCTTCGTGCACGATCCGAAGAAGGGTGCATCCGTTTCCAAGAAACGCGCCGATGCCGCGCGCAAGCTCGCCGATGCGGAATCGCGGTGGGTGAAGGCGAGCGAGGAGTATGAGCGGGAGATGGCGGCGGAATAATAATAACTGTCATGGCCCGCCTAGTGCGGGCCACCCAGTTGGGTTCTGCACCATCCGAGAAGCGAGAACTGGGTGGCCCGCATTCGCGGGCCATGACAATTTTGTTTTGATCTTTCAACCCAAATTCTGCCGCGCGATCCGCACCCATTCGCTCTGGCGGCGGCGGTAATAGGACGGCGCGCCCTTCACCGAAGCCACGATCTCGCGGAAGACGCTGCGCGCGCGATCGCTTTGCCCCAGCTTCTGCAACAGAAGCGCATAGCGGCAGCGCGCCTCCTCGCCCGGAAAGCGCGGCAGCACGGCTTCGAATTGACGAAGCGCTTCGTCGTTCTTGCCCTGCAGCGCGAGCGCGCGGGCA
>DATIZS010000144.1:0-2844 GCA_035516955.1 Rhizomicrobium sp. | reverse complement strand
AAGGCCTCACCATCAGCAGCGGATATCGCTGGGAACGATATTTCGACGTCATCGATCACGGCTTCCAACAGAGCAAGAGCGAAGATCGCGCGCCTATGTCAACATCAGCCTCGGCTTCGGCGGATAACCGCACGTAAATCCTCTCGCATCGGGCGGCGGGTCGCGTCCGCCGCCCTTTTCGCATCCGCGCCCTTCGCGGGCGCAGCACGCGACCCGCACGAATATTTCCCGCCCCCGCTAGTAACATCGCCGCGTCCGTTTCGTCGGAATAGGTGAGGCCACGGCTCTTGCCCCGGCGAAGCGCGATGAAAATCGCATTCGCCGAAGCGGGGAACAGGCGGGGGATGGTCGAGGGATCGGAATCGAATCGTGGATGTCGCGCTCCGGGTGCAGCCATGACTGCGTCCGAGGTCGACCTTTGGTTCGGCCGCGAAATCTTGCCGCTGGAGGCGGCGCTGATGCAATTCCTGCAGCACAATTGGCGCAACAAAAGCGACATCGCCGATCTCCGCCAGGAGATCTATGTGCGCGTCTATGAAGCGGCGCAGAAGAAGATCCCCGAGCGCCCGAAGCAATTCCTTTTCGCGACCGCGCGCAATCTGCTGATCGATCGCGTGCGCCAGGAGCATGTCATTCCCATCGAAGCGGCCGCCGATCTGGAGGCGCTGGAAATCGCCGCCGACGTGCCGGGACCGGAGCGCATTCTTTCCGCGCGCGACGATCTGCGCCGCTTGCAGGCCGCGCTCGACCGCCTGCCGATGCGGGCGCGCGAAGCGGTGATCCTGGGGCGCATCGAAGGGCTTTCGCGCCGCGAGATCGCCGCCCGCATGGGAATCGGCGAAGGCACGGTTGCGCAATATCTCGCGCGCGGCATCCGCGAACTCGTCGAGATGTTCTATGGCGAGCCGCCCCGGAGGCAGCCATGAGCGAGGCGCGCGACACCGCCGGCACTGCGCGCGAGATCGATGCGCGCGCGGCCTTCTGGGTCGAGCGGCGCTATTTCGGGGAGTGGACGGAGGACGATCAATCGGCCCTCGATGCCTGGCTCGCGCAATCGGTCGCCCATCGCGTGGCTTTCGTGCGGCTCGACACGGGCTGGCGGCAGACGGAGCGGCTGGTCGCGCTGCGCCCTTTCAAACCGGAACAGACTGAGCCGCGCGCGCGCAATTGGACGTTGCGCGCGGCCGCAGCACTTGCGATCGCGGCGATGCTGGGCCTTGCGGGCATGCATTATGTTTCGCAACCGCGCGACCGCATCTATGCGACCGGCGTGGGCGGGCACGAAGTCATAGCCTTCGCCGACGGCTCCAAGATCGAGCTCAACACCGATACCGTGTTGCGCGCGCGCATGACGACGAAGGAGCGCACCGTCTGGCTCGACAAGGGCGAGGCGTTCTTCCGCGTGCACCACAATGCCGCAAATCCGTTCGTGGTGATCGCGAGCGGCCATCGCGTCACCGATCTGGGCACGAGCTTCCTCGTGCGCCGCGACCGCGACCGGCTGGAAGTGGCGTTGCTCGATGGCCGCGTGCGCTTCGCCGTTGCGGGCGCGCATGCGCAATCCTCGCTGCTGAAGCCGGGCGACGATGTGGTGGCGACCGCCGAATCCGTTTCGCTCACCCATGAATCGCGGGGTGAGCTCGCGGGCAAGCTCATCTGGCGGCGCGGGCTCGTCGTCTTCAAGGACACCGCGCTCGCCGAGGCCGTGCGCGAGCTCGACCGCTATAACAACGAAAAGCTCGTGGTCGCCGATCCGGCAATCGCGCACCGCAAGATTTCCGGAACGATTCCGGTCGGCGACATCGACGGTTTCATCCGCGTCGTGCGCGACGTGCTGGGCCTGCATGTGCAGAACGACGGCAACGAAGTCGTGATCACGCGCTGAAGCGAAACGACAAGACGAGGGGGAAGATCGATGAGGATGGCTTATCTCAAGAGGGCGCTGGCCGGCGGCGCAAGCGCGCTGGTGATGGCCGTTGCCGCGCATGCCGCGGAGTTCAACATTCCCGGCGGCGATCTCGCAACCGCGCTCGACACCTACACCAAACAATCCGGCATCGCGCTGCTTTATCCGGCCGACGCGGTGCGCGGCACGCAGACGCGCGGCGCGAAGGGCGAGTTCCCGGCCGACGTGGCGCTGGCGCGTATCCTCACCGGCACGGGCTTCACGATGCGGCGCGATCCTTCGGGCCTCGTCGGCATCGTGAAGGATACGCCGGTGCGGCAGCACTCCGAACTCGCGCCCGTCACCGATGTACGCCTCGCCTCGACCGACCACGCCGCGGCATCGGTGGAAACGGTCGTTGTCACATCCTCGAAGATCAAGGGCGATATTCAAACCGTTCCCATTGCCATCACCGCGCTTTCGCAGGAACAATTGACCTCCCGCCAAATTGCCGGCGGCCCGGATTTGGTGAAGGAAGTTCCGAATCTGACCTTCACAAAGACAAACTTCTCCGGCTACTCGATTCAAATTCGTGGCATTGGCACGCAGGCGATTTCGGTGACGACCGATCCGGCCGTGGCGGTGGCGCTGAACGATATGCCGTTCATCCGCAACCACTTCTTCGAACAGGAATTCTTCGACGTCAATCAGGTCGAAGTGCTTCGCGGACCGCAGGGCACGCTCTATGGCCGCAACGCGACCGCAGGCGTTGTGAACGTCATCACCGCAAAGCCCACCGACCAGTTCGAGGCGATGCTGTCGGCCGATTGGGGGAACTACACCAATCGACGCTACGAAGGCATGGTCAACATTCCCATCGTGGACGACCGCCTCGATCTGCGCGTGGCGGGCGAATGGACGAAACGCGACGGTTATTCCTTCAACACCTTGACGAACAG
>DATIZS010000143.1:0-4009 GCA_035516955.1 Rhizomicrobium sp. | reverse complement strand
ACTTGCACAACGCCGCGTCGCCCACTAGCACGGGCACGATGTGGCTCGGCGTCTCCATCACCGGAAGGCCCGCCCCGGCCAGCAGACGCTTGAGCAGGCTGGCGCGCGCCATCAGCGTTTCGCGCTCCGCGTCGCTGTCCTTGAGGTGGCGCACGCTGGCGAGCACGCCGGCCGCGATCGCCGGCGGCACCGAGGTCGTGAATATGAATCCAGGCGCGAAGGAGCGGATGCAGTCGATCAACTCGCCCGATGCCGCGATGTAGCCGCCCATCACGCCGAAGGCCTTGGCCAGCGTGCCTTCGACGATATCGATGCGCGACATCGTGCCGTCACGGGCGGCGACACCGGCGCCGCGCGGACCGTAGAGGCCGACGCCATGCACTTCGTCGATATAGGTGAGCGCGCCGAATTCCTCGGCCAGATCGCAGATCGCGCCCGTGGGAGCGAAGTCTCCATCCATCGAATAGACGGATTCGAATGCGATCAGTTTCGGCGCCTCGGCGGGCGCATCGCGGAGCTTGGCTTCCAGATCTTCGAGATCGTTGTGCTTGAAGATGCGCTTTTCCATGCCGCCGTGGCGGATGCCTTCGATCATCGAGGCGTGATTGAGTTCGTCGGAAAAGACGATCAGGCCCGGCAGCAATTTCGCCAGCGTCGCCAGCGTCGCATCGTTGGAAACGAAGCCGGAGGTGAAGAGCAGCGCCGCATCCTTGCCGTGCAGATCTGCGAGTTCGGCTTCGAGCTCCACATGATAATGCGTCGTGCCCGAGATATTCCGCGTGCCGCCGGAGCCCGCGCCCGCCCGGTCGATGGCCTCGTGCATGGCGGCCAGCACCTTGGGATGCTGGCCCATGCAGAGATAATCGTTGGAGCACCAGACAGTCACCGGCCGGCGGTTCTCGTCCATGTAGGAGAGCGCCTTGGGAAAGGCGCCCTGCTGGCGGACGATATCGGCGAAGACCCGGTAGCGGCCCTCGCGCCTCAAGCCCGACAGCGCCTCGCGGAACCGGCTCAGGTACTGAAACGCCATGATTTCCAGCCTCTTGCCTCGCTGGCAGCCCCGAAGATAGCGCACGAACCCTAGGGGGCCCCAAGCAAATTGTCACATAGTGGCTCCGGCCCCGTTGCGCCAGCGCAAATCTAGGCTGCGAAGGCCACCACCGCATTGACCGCCATGGCGATGATCGCCGTGTTGAAGAAGAACGAGATCAGCGAATGGCCGAGCGTGGCGCGCCTGAGCTTGGTGGAGAGCACCTGGACATCGGAGACCTGCGTGGTCATGCCCACGACGAAGGAATAGTAAAGAAAATCCCAGACCCCCGGCTCGGGCGTGTTGGGAAACAGAAGCGGCGCCTCCTCGCCCGGCGCGTAATAGAGATTGGCGTAGTGGAAGGCCGCGATCGTGTGCAGCATGAGCCAGCCGAGCGGGGCGCCCGCTAGCGCCAGCACCAGCGTCGCGCCCGCCGGCCCCTGCCTGGTGTTCAGCACCGAAATGATCGCGGCGCAGCAGAAGCCGATGATCACGAGCGCAACCGCGACGACGAGGAAAATGCCTTCGTCCTCCTCCGCAGCCTTGCGGCATAGCTGGGTGGGCGTGATCTGCGCCACCAAGACCGCCATGGCGAGGAGATAGACCGTGAAGAACGTGTCGCCCGCCGCGATCAGACGGACGGGCGGCGAAAGTCCGGGCGCGAGGAAGAAGAAGGCGAGGCCGACCAGCGCCGACGTATAGAACCGCACGTGATGGCTGAGATGGGTGAAGACGAAGCGGTACAAATCGTGTGGCTCCTGCCGCAGCGGGGCCGAGCCTGCCACAAGTCGGGGCGAAATATCAGAGGCGGAAGCGGACCTGGTCGATCCAGAAACGTTCCATCCGGCGCAGCGTGGTGTTGAGCCCGTCGAGGTCGGGCGTGGCCACATTGCCCACCGCCTCCAGCGAAAGCAGATGGCGGTCGAACAATTCGCCCAGCATGTCGCGCACGGCCTCGCCCTTGCGCGTCAGGCGCACGAGCACGGAGCGGCGGTCGGCCTCGGAGCGCTCGTGGTGGATATAACCGCCCTCGACCAGCTTCTTGAGATTGTAGGAGACGTTGGAGCCCAGATAATGGCCGCGCGTGCGAAGCTCGCCCGCGGTCAGCTCCTGATCGCCCACATTGAACAGGAGCAGCGCCTGGACGGAATTGATCTCGCGCTCGTCGCGGCGGTCGAGCTCGTCCTTGATCACGTCGAGCAACTGGCGATGCAGCCGCTCCACGAGATTGAGAGCGTCCAGATAATTCCTGCGGAAGAACTGCGCGCCTTCCAGCGGCTGAGCCGCTTGCGGTTTGGCCAGAGCCGTCATCGTCTTCCCCGGGGTTTGCCCCGGGCCCACCTGTTCTAGTGTCGGTGAGAGTAGCGGCACATGTATTAAAGGTAGGTAAAAATTATCAAAGCTCCCCGCGCAGCATGCCGATGATGCCGGAAAAATCGAGATTGCTGTGCCCTTTTGCGGCAAAGAGCGAATAAAGCTGTGCCGCTTCGGCACCGAGCGGCGTGGTGGCGCCCGCCGATTGCGCGGCGGATTGCGCGAGCTTCAGATCCTTCAGCATGAGCGCGGCGGCAAATCCGCCCGCGTAATTGCGGTTCGACGGCGCGGCGGGAACCGGGCCCGGCACGGGACAATAGGTCGTGAGCGACCAGCATTGTCCCGACGAAGTGGATGCGATGTCGAACAATTTCTGCGGATCGAGGCCGAGCTTTTCGCCCAGCACGAAGGCTTCGCAGGTTCCGATCATGGAAATGGCGAGCAGCATGTTGTTGCATATCTTTGCCGCCTGACCCGCGCCCGCGCCTCCCGCCAGCACCACGCGCTTGCCCATTTTCTGCAAGACCGGTTCGGCGCGCGAAAATGCTTTGTCCGTTCCGCCGCACATGAAGGTGAGCGTGCCGGCTTCGGCTCCGCCCACGCCGCCCGAGACCGGCGCATCGAGGAAATCGAATCCGGCTTTTTCCGCTTCGCCATGAACCGCGCGCGCGGACTCCATATCGATGGTGGAGGAATCGATCAGCAGCGTGCCTTTTTTCGCCGCAGCGAGAATGCCATTGTCGAGATAGACGCTGCGCACATGCGTGCCCGCGGGCAGCATGGTGATGATGACATCGGCATCGTTCGCGGCTTCTTTCACCGATTTGGCGGCGGAAGCGCCCGCATCGGTCGCGGCTTTCAAAGCGGCCGCGCTCAGATCGAACGCGCGCACGGTGAACCCCGCCTTCAGCAGATTGCGGACCATGGGCCCGCCCATATTGCCGACGCCGATGAAACCGATTGCGGTCATTTTATCCTCCCTTCGTCATGGCCCGGCTCGTCCGGGCCATCCAATTTAATTGGATCGCCCGCATGAAGCGGGCGATGACGGATGTTAGGTTGATAGATCAAGTTCATCCTTCAGCGGAGCAAAGTAAGCATCCACGTCTTTGTCCGTAACGCCCGCAAGTTCCGCCGGTTGCCATTTGGGCGCGTTGTCCTTCTCGATGATCGCCGCGCGCACGCCTTCGTAGAAATCATGGCCCGCGATGATACGGTTGACCATGCCGAATTCCATCTTCATGCAATCGTCGAAGGAGAGTCTTTTGCCGTCGCGGATCTGGCGATAGGTGATTTTCAGGCTGGTCGGCGATTTGGTGCGCATCGTCTTTGCCGTTTCGGCCGCCCATTCCGTTCCTTCCGCGTCGAGGCGCGAAAGAATGTCCTCGACCGACCCGCCCGAAAAGCATTTGTCGATCGCCGCGCGGTGCTGTGTCAGTGGCGCGGTGGTGGCGTTTTCGACCAGCTGCCCGACGGCCCAGCCGAACGGGGTTCCTTCGGCGAGCTTGTTCAGCAACTCTTGCGTCCGCGCGGCCGGCACAAAATGCGTGGCGATGCCGGCATAGAGCGCATCCATGATCTTCAGCCGCGCGCCGGTCAGCGCCAGATACATGCCGACCTCGCCGGGACAGCGCGGCAGAAAATAACTGCCGCCGACATCGGGGA
>DATIZS010000142.1:0-8864 GCA_035516955.1 Rhizomicrobium sp. | reverse complement strand
ATCGATCGAAGCAAAGCATTCCCTCTGGGCGGCGAGCGCGCCCAAAGGCGGGGGGCGGGCGCTCAAAATCGCGGCCGAGGCCTATGGCGTGCCGCTGGAGGAGGTGACGGCTGCCACCCGGCGGGGCCCGCGCGCGGCGCTGGCGCGGCAGGTGGCGATGTATCTCGCCCATGTGGTGCTCGGCATGACGATGAGCGAGATCGCGCACGCCTTCGGCCGCGACCGGACGACCGCGAGCCATGCCTGCCGGCGCATCGAGGACCTTCGCGAGAACGCCCAGTTCGACCGGTCGATCGCATGGCTGGAGGCAAAGCTCGCGGCGGGCGAGATGCCATGAGCCTTTCCGGTCACGAGGTGGAGCGCGAGGCCAGGCGCATCTTCCGCAAGCTCGGCGGCGGCCGTTTCTATCTGGCGCCGCGCGAGGGCGGGGATTTCGCGCTCGCCCTGCGCGGGCGCGCGACGGCGCTCACGGTTTGCGGCGAAATCGTGCGCGAATGGCTGAAGCGCGGCTGGCTCGGCGCGCATGGCGAAATTGCCGGCGCCTTGGCGCTCAGCGAGGCGGGCGCGGGCTGGTTCATCCGTATACAGAGCGTCTCCCAGCCCTTCGCCGCCCAGCATCAATTGCGCAGGCGCAGGCTCATCGGAACGCCCCATGGCGAGGAGACCGTCACCGTCAATGACGGCGAATCCACGCTGGGCTGGCTGAAGAAACGCGGCATCGTCGATGCCGTGCAATGCGACGCGGGCGAACGGCTCAGGCGCGATTTCACGATGGCGCAGCTTTCTCCGCGGCTGGGCGTGGATCTGAGCGCGCCGGTGGTATTGGGGCGGCGCGGCGCCAAGGCGGCGGTCATCACCGATGCAGCACTTGCCGCCAAGCAGCGCTTTTCCGCCGCCATGAAGAGCGTCGGCCCGGGCCTTTCCGATCTTCTGTTCGATGTCTGCTGTCATCTGATCGGGCTCGAAGACGCCGAACACGCCAAGGGCTGGCCGCGCCGTTCGGGCAAGGTGGTGTTGCGCATCGCGCTCGACCGGCTCGCCATGCATTACGGGATGCTCGCGCCCGCGCGCGCGAAAGTCAGGGCGTGGCGCGATGAGCCGTGAGATGCGCTTACGCCTTGGCAAAGGGATTCTTCGACGTGCGCAGCACGAAGCGGATCGGCGTTCCCTTGAGGCCGAAATCCTCGCGCAGGCCCTTCTGCAGATAGCGCAGATAGGATTCCGGCAGCGCCTTGAGCTGGTTGCCGAACAGCGCGAAGCCGGGCGGCCGCGTTTTCGCCTGCGTCATGTAGCGGATGCGCACGCGCCGTCCGCTGATGGCGGGCGGGGGATGGCGCTCGAGCGCGCCGGCGAGGAAGCGGTTCAGTTGCGCGGTCGGGACGTGCGTGTTCCAGGCCTTGTCGGCTTCCAATATCGCCTCGGAGAGTTTTTCGATGCCTTCGCCGGTCAGCGCGGAGAGCGTGACGAGCGGCGCGCCCGCCAGTTGCGGCAAAAGACGGTCGAGATCCTCGCGCAGCGCTTTTCTCTTGCTCTGCTTGTTGGGCACCAGATCCCATTTGTTGACGGCGAAGACGACGGCGCGGCCCTCGCGCGCGACGAGGTCGGCGATGGCCAGATCCTGTTTCTCGAACGGCGCGCCCGCATCGATCAGCACGATCACGCAAGCCGCGAAGCGGATGGCGTTGAGCGTGCCCGCCACCGACAATTCCTCGACTTCGTGTCCGGCCACGCGCGCGCGCTTGCGAAGACCTGCGGTGTCGTGCAGCAGCACCTGGCGCCCGTCGATCGCCCAGGGTGCGGCAATCGCATCGCGCGTGATGCCGGCTTCGGGCCCGGTGAGCGCCCGCGCCTCGCCGAGCAGCCGGTTGAACAGGCTCGACTTGCCGGTATTGGGGCGTCCGACGATGGCGATCTTCAGCGGCTTGTCGGGTTCTTCCGCCTCGATTTCGTCTTCGCTTGCGTAAGGTGCGATGGCGTCGAGCAACTCGGCGAGGCCCTGTCCGTGTTCGGCGGAGAGTGCGATGGGCTCGCCGAAGCCGAGCGAGGACGCTTCGTGGATCGTGTCGCGAACGGCGCGGCTTTCGCATTTGTTCGCGGCGAGGATCACGGGTTTGCCTGCGCGCCGGAGTGCCGCCGCGATGATCTCGTCGCCCGCGGTGACGCCGTCGCGCGCATCGACGAGGAAGAGGCAGAGATCGGCGCGGCCGATCGCATCCATCGTCTGCGCCGTCATGCGCTGGGAAAGCGATCCCGCCTCGGCCTGTTCGAAACCGGCCGTGTCGATCAGGCGGAAGGAGAGGTGCCCCAGTTGCGCGTCCGCCTCGTTCCAGTCGCGCGTGATGCCGGCTTGGCCATGCACGATGGCGAGCTTTCGCCCGGCGAGCCGGTTAAAGAGCGCCGATTTGCCGACATTGGGCCGGCCGACGATGGCGATGGTGAGCCCCATGGCGCATTCTCCGCACCTTCAGCGCAGCGCCACAAGCTGGGCATCGCTGGTCAGGAAATAGAGCATGCCATTGGCGACGACGGGGGAAATCGTGGTGCCGTCGGGGATCTGGATGCGCCCGAGCATGCGCCCCGTATAGGGCGAGACCGAAATGGCGTAGCCGTCCGACGAGACCAGGATCAGCCGGTTGGAGATGAGGACCGGTCCCGACCAGACGATCGGCTTCTTGCGGTCGGCATCGGTCCAGCGGTCGAGCTGGGTGAGCCATTTCACCGCGCCGTCCTTGCGGGCGAGGCACAGAAGCCGCGAATCCGTGGTCAGCACATAGACGAAATCGCCCGCCGCCCAGGGCGTCTGGATGCCGCCGATGTCGCGCGACCAGACGCGGTCGCCGGTGTTGATGTTGATCGCCACCATGATGCCCGAATGGGAGATGGCGAAGACCATGTCGCGGTCGATCACGGGACGCCCCGCGATATCGTCGAGCTCGGAAAGCGCGGTCGTGGTTCCCGAGCGCGTCAGCATGTCGTTCCAGGCGGACCTGCCATTATCGGTGCGCAGCGCGAACAATTCGCCCGAACTGTAGGGCACGACCACATATTGATCGGCGACCGCCACGCTCGTGCTTTCCAGAATGCTCGCGCTTTCGGCGATGCCCTGATGATCCCAGAGCTGATGGCCGTCGCGCTCGTCGAGCGCCACGAAATGATTGTCCTGCGAGGACACGAACACGCGCCCGTTCACCGCCACCGGCGCGTTGATGATGGGAACGCCGAGATCCTTTTTCCAGGCGATCGCGCCGCCCGAAGCCGAAAGCGCAAAGACGGTGCCGAAGCCGGTGGCGACGAAGATGCGCCCGTTGTCATAGGCGATGCCGCCGCCGAAGCCCTTGGAGGGATCGGTCGTCGTGTTCTGGCCCATGAGGCCGAAGGTCAGTTCGCTCGTCAGACTTTCCTCGCCGCTATTGGGCGCGAGTTCGCGATTCCACAGCGGATAGCCGTTGAGCGCATTGAAGCTGAAGACATGGGCTTCGGAATCGAGCACGAAAACCCGTCCGCCGGCGACGACGGGCGGCGCGGTCAGCCGCGAATCCCGGTCGGAGCCCTTGCCCGCGTCGCGCTCCCATTGGCGGTGCAGATTGCCGACCGCCGCCAGATGATACATGGCATTGGTGGCGTAGCCGCCGGGTTCGGGCCAGTCGCGATTGACGTATGGCTGCGGCAGGAGCACGGGCGTGCGCGCCAGCTCCGGATCGGGCCTCAGCGAATTGTCCATCGTCATGACGGAAATCCGCTCGCCCTTGAGATCGGATTTGGAGGGCGCGTCGAACCAGCCCGCCGCGTCGACGATATTGCCGACAGCGTCGATCGTATCGCAGCCGAAGAGCGCAAGCGGCAGCGCGATGCAAAGGATCAGGCGCGAGACGAAGCGGATCATGGGCGCGCGGAACCTTCAGTGATGGGCGGGCGCGGGTGGCGCGCTTTCCTTCGGCAATGCGCCGTAATCATTGTCGCCGCCGCCTTTGAGGAATGTCGCCATCGCTTCCGAGCGCTGGCGAAGGCCCAGCGGCGCATCCTTGTCGGCGGCGAGACCTTCGTAAGCGGTGAGCGCCTCTTTGGCCGCGCCCATGTGATAGTCGGAATAGGCGAGGATTTCGCGCGCCATGGGCTTCCACGGACTTGCCGGATCGGTGAGCGGCGCCAGCAGCGTTTCGAGTTCGAGCCTGGGCGCTGTATCGACGATCGCCCAGCCGATGCGCAGCCGCGCCACTGCGGCCAGCATCTCGTCGCTGCCGCCTTCGATCTTCTTGTAGGCGGCGACGGCTGCGTCCGTCTTGCCGGCGGCAAGCAGCGCATCGGCCGCCTGAAGCTGCGAAACCTGCGCGTAGCCGCCGGGCGCATCCTTCGCCAGTTGCGCGAATGCCGCCGCCGCATCGAGCGGCTTGTTGGAATTCAAGAGCGCCGCCGCCGCCTGATATTCGTCGGAGGCGCGAAGGCGCTGGCGCGCGTCGTAGTAGCGCCAGAGTTCGAATCCCGCCACGGCGATCACCAGAAGGGCCACGGCCGCGATGATGTAATCGCCGTATTGCTTCCAGAGCTGTTCGTATCGATCGCGGCGGACCTCCTCCTCGATTTCGCGGAAGATGTCGGACAATGGAATTCCTCTTTCACTGGCGGGCAAGGCGGGCCCCAAAGCCCAAGGCATTGAACGGGCGGGATGATTAGCGGCTCAAGGCCCAAAGGGCAACTCAAGGGGCCATGAAAGCGGCGCAATGGTTGATGGGTGTCAGGCCGTTTTCTTCATCGAATAGACGTTTTCGGCGCCCGGGAAGCGGCGTGCGCGCACATCCGCCGCATAGGCCTTCACGGCGGCCTCGATCTCCGGGCCAAGCTGGGCGTATTGCCGCACGAATTTGGGCGGGGACGGGTTCAACCCCAGCATGTCCTCCATGACGAGGATCTGGCCGTCGCATTGGGCGGACGCCCCGATGCCGATGGTGGGGATGGAGACTTCCTGCGTGATCCGGGCGGCCAGGGGCTCGGCCATGCCCTCCAGCACCACCGCGAACGCGCCGGCGTCCGCCACGGCCTTGGCATCGGCGATGATGGCGGGCCATTCGGCCTCGGTGCGGCCTTGCGTCTTGAAGCCGCCGAAAATCTGGATGCGCTGCGGGGTGAGGCCGATATGGCTGAGCACCGGAATGCCGCGCTGGGTGAGATAGCGGATCGTGTCGGCGAGCATCGCGCCGCCTTCCATCTTCACCGCCGTGCAGCCGGTCTCCTGGATGATGCGCGCGGCATTGCGGAACGCGATTTGCGGGGATTCTTCGTAAGTGCCGAACGGCATGTCGACCACGACGAGCGCGTGCCTGCTCCCGCGCATCACCGCCTTGCCGTGCGTGATCATCATGTCGAGCGTGACGCCCAGCGTGTTCTCCATGCCGTGCATCACCATGCCGAGGCTGTCGCCCACCAGCATGAGATCGACATGTTCGTCGAGGAGGCGCGCGGTATGCGCGTGATAACAGGTCAGGCACACGACCGGCTTGTTGTTCTTGTGCGCCTTGATTTCGGGCACGGTCACGCGCTTGGTTTGCACGACGGCGGACATGGGCTAGCTCCAGCTCGACGGCCGGGATTATAGCCGATGTTGCAGGTGCGAAATAGAGAAATCGGCCACCGGAATCCGCGCCGGAAGGCTGGCCCAGCCGCAGTCCTCGGCGCAATATCCGCCGTCCCCGACCGAAGGAGCCCTCCATGAAATCCGCGCTTCGTGCCGCCATCGTCTTCGGATCAGTCTGCGCAGCGGCGGCCGCGTTCGCCGCGACCGCGATCCTGCCGCCGCCCGCGACGCTCATGGGCAACACGGTCGATACGATCTGGGGCGTGAAGGTCGCCGATCCCTATCGCTGGCTCGAGAATTCGGACGATCCCAAGGTGCAGGCCTGGAGCGACGCGCAGAACAAGCGCACGCGCGCCTATCTCGACGCGCTTCCCGACCGCACGGCCGTGAAGGACGAACTGACGAAACTCATCAAGGAAACGTCGCCCGCCTATTATCACCTCGAAGCGCGCGGCGCCCGCGTCTTTGCGTATTACTCCGATCCGAAATTCCAGCAGCCCATGCTGGTGACGCTCGATGCCTCGGCCGATCCGGCGAGCCGCAAGACCGTGCTCGATCCCAACAAGCTCGATGCCAAGGGCCTGACCGCGATGGACTGGTTCGTGCCGTCCGGCGACGGAACGAAGGTGGCCGTGTCGCTGTCGCAGAACGGAAGCGAAAACGGCACGCTTCATGTCTATGACGTGGCGAGCGGCAAGGAGATCGATACGCCCATTCCGCGCGTGCAATATCCCACCGCCGGCGGAAGCCTCGCTTGGGCCGCCGACGGCAAAGGCTTCTGGTACACGCGCTATCCCAGTGCGGATGCGCCGAAGGACGACCAGGCCTTCTACATGCAGGTCTATTTCCACAAGCTCGGCACCGACGCCAAGAACGACAAGCTGGTGCTGGGCAAAGCCGACGGGCTCGAGCGCATCTCGGAAATCTTCCTCGACAACCGCTTCAACCTCGATCGCGTGATGGCGATGGTCCAGCGCGGCGACGGCAATATCTGGGCGTTCTATGTGCTCGGCGAGGGCCAGGCGCCCGTGCGCATCGGCACCTATGAAGACGATATCGTCTATGCGACGTTCGGGCCCGATGGCGCGGTCTATGCCATCTCGCAAAAGAACGCGCCCAATCGCAAAATCCTCAAGCTGAAACCGCCCTTCGCCGAACACGCGCTGGCCTCCGCGCCCGTGATCGTGCCCGAGAGCAAGGTGGCCATCCTTTCGGGCGGCGCCGAAGAGCAGCAGGCCGATCTTTCCTTCAGCCCCGGCCATCTCTTCGTGCGCGACATCGTGGGCGGGCCCAACGACGTGCGCATCTTCGATCTCGACGGCAAGGCGGAAGGGCTCTTGCCGCTGCCCGAGGTTTCGGGCAATTCGGAGATCGATCCTTTGGCCAATGGCGACGTGCTCTACGACGTTTCGACCTATGTGCGGCCGATCTATTTCATGGAATGGACTCCGTCGAGCGGAAAGGCGAAGGAAACCGGGCTGAAGATGACCTCGCCGGTGAGCTATGCCGATGCGAAGGTGGTGCTCGCCTTCGCCACGTCGAAGGACGGCACCAAGGTTCCCGTCGACATCATCATGAAGAAGAGCGAGACGCTCGACGGCACGAATCCGGCGCTGCTTTACGGCTATGGCGGCTATGGCATCAGCCAGACGCCCTATTTCCTCGGCGCGACGTGGCGGCTCTGGCTCGACGCGGGCGGGATCTTCGCTGTCGCCAATATCCGCGGCGGCGGCGAATATGGCGAGCGCTGGCACAAGGAAGGCATGCTGACCAGGAAGCAGAACGTGTTCGACGATTTCGACGCGGCCGGCGAATATCTCGTCGATAAACAATACACCTCGCACGACAAGCTCGCGCTGCTGGGCGGCTCGAATGGCGGGCTTCTGATGGGCGCGGAGATCACCCAGCATCCCGATCTGGCGCGCGCGGTCGTGTCGGAAGTCGGCATTTACGACATGATCCGCGTCGAGCTCGATCCCAACGGCGCCTTCAACACGACCGAGTTCGGCACGGTGAAGAACGAGGCCGATTTCAAGGCGCTTTACGCCTATTCGCCCTATCACCACGTGACGAAGGGTACGGCCTATCCTGCCGTGCTGATGATGACGGGGGCGACCGACATGCGCGTCAATCCGATGCAATCGCGCAAGATGACCGCGGCGCTGCAGGCGGCCACGGGTTCGGACAGGCCGATCCTTCTTCGCACCAACAAGACATCGGGCCACGGCATCGGTAGCTCGCTCGACGAACGCATCGCCGAGCGCACCGATTTCCTGACCTTCCTGTTCGATCAGCTGGGGATGAAATTCGCAGCCATGAAGGCGCAATGAAACGCAAAAGGCCGGGAGCGATCCCGGCCTTTTGATTTTCCAGACGCGATCGCGCTTATGCTTCGGCTTCGCCTTCTTCGGCCTTGGGCCCCGCGCCTTTCTCGAACAATTCCTCGGCGGCAACCTTGGCCTCGGCGGAGGCCTCTTCCTCGGCCGTGCGTTCGGCCAGCACGTCCTCGCCGCGCGCCTGACGCTCGGCTTCGTCTTCCGTGCGCGCCACATTCACCGTCACGCTCACGCGCACTTCGGGATGCAGCACCACCGACAGCGGGAAAAGCCCGATCGTCTTGATCGCCTTGTCGAGCGGCACTTGCGTGCGGTCGACCTTGATGCCGGCGGCCGAGATCACGTCGGCGATGTCGCGCGGCGAAACCGAACCGTAGAGCTGGCCGCGGTCGCCCGCCTGGCGCAGGAGCACGAAGGTCTTGCCGTCGAGCTTCCTGGCGATCTTGTCGGCTTCCTTCTTGCGCTCCAGATTGCGCGCTTCGAGATGGGCCTTCTGGCTCGCGAAATATTCGCGGTTCGCCTTGGTGGCGCGCAGCGCCTTTTTCTTCGGCAAGAGATAATTGCGCGCGAAGCCGTCCTTGACGCGCACTTCCTCGCCCATCTGGCCGAGCTTCTCGACGCGTTCGAGCAGGATCACTTGCATGGTCTTGCTCCTATTTCACGACGTAGGGCAGAAGCGCCATATAGCGCGCCCGCTTGATGGCCTGCGCGAGCATGCGCTGCTTGCCCGACGACACCGCGGTGATGCGGCTGGGCACGATCTTGCCCCGTTCCGACAGGAAGCGGGACAACAGACGCACGTCCTTGTAGTCGATCTTCGGCGCGCCGGGGCCGGAGAACGGGCAGGACTTGCGGCGGCGATAGAACGGCCTCCGCGCGCCGACGGCGGCGCGGCGGGCGGCGGGGTTCACGTCCTCGGCGTTTCTTGGGTCGGCGGTGCGGGCGTTGGTATCGGACAT
>DATIZS010000141.1:0-7885 GCA_035516955.1 Rhizomicrobium sp. | reverse complement strand
TCGCGTCGAGGCGCTCCGGCTGACCAATGAAGCCATCCATGAAGTCGAGATGGGAATGGCGGACGCCGACTAAAGCGCGATCGGAAAAGTGCGAAGCGGTTTTCCGGTATATTGCGCGACAAGACAAATACCGAGAGCAAGATCGCGATTCAACGAAAAGCGATTTTGCTTTAGGGCACGCCTTCCATCTGCGCGGCCTCTTCGACCTCGGCCTGTTCCGTCTCGACCAGCGCGCGCGGATGCGCGAGCCGCTTGGTTTTCCAGCGGCCGGAGATGAACAGCGCGCCGGCAATGGCGGTGGTGGCCAAATTCGCAACCGGCATCGACCACCACAGGCCGTCCACGCCCATGTGCCGCGACAACACGAAGGCCAAGGGAATTTGCAGCAGCCATTGCGACACCAGCGTGGTCATCATCGCCTGCAGCATCTCGCCGGCCGCGCGCAGCACGCCGAGGAGCGCGAACTGCAGGCCGACGAAGCCAAAGCTCCAGGAGACGATGCGGATCAGATGCGCGCCTTCACGGATCACTTCCGCCGAGTTGGGGACGAAGAACGCAACGATCGGCTCCGCCAGCGCAAAGCAAAGCGCGCCCACCACGCTCAGCGAAACGAAGGTGATCAGCGCGGAGAGCCGCGCCACCTTTTCGGCGCGCGCGACATTGCCCGCGCCGATGTTCTGGCCGATCAGCGTCGAGGTCGCGAGAGCCAGGCCCATCGCCGGAATGATGATGACGTTGATGACGTTGCTTCCTACGCCGAAGCTCGCCGTGACCACGGTGCCGAAGCTGGTGATGAGAAACGTCATCACGGTCATGCCGAGGCCGCGCGCCGATTGCTCGATCGATGCCGGGTAGCCGAGCAGGAACGCCCGCTTCACGAACGCGAAGTCGGGCGCGAAATTGTGCCAGCGCACATGGATGCCGAAGCGCCCACCGAACAGGAACGACAGCGACACGGCGGCCGCGAGCAGCTGGGCGATCAAAGTTGCAGTCGCCGCGCCCGCCACGCCCAGCGCCGGAAATCCGAACCGTCCGAAGATCAGCACCGGATCGAGGACGAAATTGACGACGACGGTTCCGGCCACGATGTAGAGCGGCAAGCGCACTTCGCCGACGCCGCGCAGCAGCGCCTGCACCATCGCATAGACGAACAGGAAGGGTATGCCCGCAAAGACGACGCGCAGGAAGGCGAGCGCGTTGTCGTAGACATCCGGCGCGAGTCTCATGAGATGCAGCAGCCATGGCGTGACCACGACACCGAGACCGCCCAGCAGGATGGACACCGCGAGGATAACGATCAGGGTTTGCGCCGCGACGTGATCGACCATCGCGTGATCGCGCGCGCCGGTGTATTGCGCGATGAGCGTCGTGCCCGCGATGGCAAATCCCATTCCGGCCGCGAGCACCAAGAACATCAGCGGCATGGCGATCGAGACCGCTGCAACCGCGGCGGCGCCGAGCCGCCCCACCCAGAACGCATCGACCAGCTGATAAGCGACCTGCAGGATGTTCGCGCCCGTAATCGGCACGGCGAGCACGATCAGCGACCGGAGGATCGGCCCTTCCAGCAGGCGGGGATCGAAGGCGCGGCGAGCGGCGGCCATGGGGGTTTTCCGTCGATTTCGAGAACGGAGGGCGCGTCTGATGCGACTTTGCGGACTTTTCGTCAAATGGAAAAGACGCGGGATGCGCGCGCTTCCGCCATGCGGTTTCGTTCGTTTGCGAAGCGCCGCGCGGCGCCTATATTTGCTGTGGGATGAAGCTCCACATTTTCTCCGTCAACATCGCCAAGCCGTCGGTGATCGGCAGGGTGCATGACGAGCCGGTGGTCTCCGGCATCGCCAAAAAGCCCGTCGGCGATTCGCGCGTCTTCGTGCGCGCGCTGAATATCGACGGCGACGGGCAGGCCGACCTCTCGGTGCATGGCGGCTTCGACAAGGCGGTCTATGCCTATCCGGCTTCGCATTGGCCGTGGTGGCAAGGCGAGCACGGGCTTCAATGCGCGCCGGGGAGCTTCGGTGAAAATCTCACGCTCGAGCAGGGCGATGAAACCGAGATCGCCATCGGCGACCGTTTCACCTGGGGTGACGTGGAACTCGAAGTCGCGCAGCCGCGCGCGCCCTGCTTCAAATTCGCGATGCACACCGCGCGCGTCGATGCGCCGCGGCTGATGACGCTCTCCGGACGTTGCGGCTTCTATCTCCGCGTTCTGAACGAGGGTTTCGCACCTGCGACCAATGCGCATCTGGAGCGCAATCTTTCCAGCGGCAGCGCAAGCGTGCGCGAGGCGTTTTTCGCGGTTCTGGGGAAACCGCCTTCGGAAACCCTGAAGAAGGTTGAGGGAGCCCCCGGTCTCGCGCGGAACTGGCGGAACGCAGTCGAGCAGCGGCTAAACGCAATCCCGCGCTGATTCGCGGTATTTGTAGTAAAAATGTTACTGTCACTAAGAAAATTTCATTTTCCCCCATTCCAAAAAAAATTCTTGCAAAGTGTGGCCTGAATACATAGCTTTACCGGCGAGGGACGATCCCGGTCCAGCAGGCACTGCCCCCCCCGCTCGCACGCTGGATCTCGTCTCTCTCAAGGTGTCGGTCATCCCCTCCCGGCACCCGCGCGTAACGGCGCAAGGCGCCCGACTGGCCCCCCGGTCGGGCGTCTTTTTTATGCCCGGACCCGTCTCAGGGTGAGGTTGATCCGCCCGCCGCCGGGGATGAGCTGAGAGGTGCCTGACAAGACCCGGTCGATGCCATGGAAGGCAAGCCGCGCCGGCCCGCCGAACATCAGCACGTCGCCGGAGCCGAGCTTGAGACAGCGCGTGGCGCCCTTTCGTCTCTTGCCGCCGATGCGGAACAGGGCGTCGTCGCCCAGCGACACCGACAGCACCGGCGCATCCAGCGCCTCTTCGTCGCGGTCCTGGTGCAGGCCCATCTTGGCCGTGCCGCGGTAGAGATTGACCAGGCAGCATTCCGGTTCTTCCCGGTAATGCGTCGTCCTGTTCCAGAGATCGAGCAGCATCTGCGGTAGCGCCGGCCATGGCTCGCCGGTGACGGGATGGCGCGGCTCGTAGCGATAGCCGCGCAAATCGGAAACCCAGCCGAGCGATCCGAGATTGGTCTCCTCGACGGAAAACGGCGCTCCGGATTTCGGCATGGTCGGGCGATAGAAGGGCGCTGCCGCGATCTTCTCGAAGATCTCCGCGACGAGCGTCTTCTGCGCCGCCGCATCGAATGCTGCCGGCCACAAGGACACGCCTTCCGCGATATCGAGCCGCCGCGCGATCATAGTCCCGGCGCCGTGCCGGGCTTGTCGTAGAGCCCGCGGAACGAGCTTCCGAGCCCGCGCACCTCGAGCCAAGTCTTGAACCTCTCCGGCGTGTAATCGGTCGCGACCCAATCGGCGAGGGCCCGGCCTTTCGCCTCTTCGCGCGCGAAGTCGATGAACGGCCGCAGCCAGCGCTGATGCTTCTTCGGCCGATGCAGATAGGGCCAGCCTGCAAATTGCGCCGCCGCTTCGTCGAAAGCGATCCAGCCCTTGCGATGGATGAGATAGAGCGCGGCGGCGAAGCTCGAACGATCCTGCCCGCCCGAGCATTTGAGCAGCACAGGCTTGGGGGCGGCATCGAACGCATTCAAAAGATCGAGCAGCATCTGTTTCGTCGGCAGACGGCGCGAATTCAGCATCGTGTCGAAATGCGCGATGCCGCGTGCATCCGCGACGCCGCGCTCATAGTGCCACCAGCGGAATTTCCTGTTGGGCCCGCGCAAATTGATCACCGCACGGATGCCGTGACGCGCCAGGAACGGCCCCAGGAATCCGGCATAAGCCTGCGCCGAGCGCGCGGCTTCGCCCGGCACGATCCAGTGGAAATTGTAGAGGATGTCGGCGGGGTGGCGCATCGCGGGGCGCAACCTATCCGCAACCGCACAAAGCGCAACTGCTAGTGCAGTGTGCTCACCTGTGGGCTGCCGAAGAGGCTGTTCAGCAGTTCATCGAAGCTCGACGGCTTCTGCTCGGGCGCATTCGCCGGCTGCTCCACGGCCACGGGCTCGGAGGCAAGTGCGGCCAGCGGCCTCACCGGTGCGTCTGCCTCCGCCTCTTCCATGAAGTCGTGGAAGATGTGCGCGGGCAACCCGCCGCCGGTTGCATGCACCATGGGCGAATTGTCGTCGTTGCCGATCCAGATACCGGTGACGTAGTCCGAAGTGAAGCCGACGAACCAGGCGTCGCGGAAATCCTGCGTCGTACCGGTCTTGCCGGCGGTGGGCCGCTCGTTCAGCCGCGCCGCCTTGCCGGTGCCGGTGGCGACCACTTCCGTCATCAGCGATGTCACCTGCGCCGCGTTCTCCGGCGACATCACGCGGCCCTCGCCCGAGCTTTGGCGCGTCCACACCGCTTTGCCGTGCGCGGTCTTGATGGCGAGGATCGCGTAGGGCATCACGCCGTCGCCGCCATTGGCGAATGGCGCGTAGGCCGACGTCAATTCGAGCGGCGTCACCGCCGATGCGCCCAGCGCCAGCGACGGCACCGCCATCAGATCCGACATGATGCCGAGCCGGTGCGCCGTGCGCGCCACGGCCTGCGGCCCCGCTTCCATCGTCAACTGCGCGGCGACGACATTGGAGGATTTGGCGAAGGCGCGCGTCAGCGAAATCTCGCCTTCGAAACGGCCTTCGTAGTCGGTGGGCTTCCAGCCGTGGAAGTCGACCGGACCGTCGTTCATCACATCGTCCGGCTTATGGCCGTGCTCGAAGGCGGTGAGATAGACGAAGGGTTTGAAGGCGGAGCCGGGCTGACGCCAGGCATCGGTGGCGCGATTGAAGGGGCTTTGGCCATAAGAGCGCCCGCCGACCATGGCGCGGATCGCGCCATCGGGCGAAAGCATCACCAGCGCGGCCTGAGTCGCGTGCAGAGCCTTGCCCTGTTGCGCGAGATCGGTGTCGACGGCGTGCTCGGCCTTCTCCTGCAGACCGAGATCGAAGGTCGTCTCGACAATGATGGGCTCGCTGACATTGCCGACATAGCCCTGCACCTGCGAGATCACCCAATCGACGAAGTAGCCGGAATCCGGCGTGGCGATGGCGCGCACCACGCGCGGACGCGTCGCCTGCGCCGCTTCGCGCTGACCATCCGAGATGAAGCCCGAATCTTCCATCGCGCGCAGCACCACGGCGCCGCGTCCGGCCGAAGCGTCCGCATCGCCCAAGGGATTGTAGCGTGCCGGCGCTTTCACCGAGCCCGCGAGCATCGCGGCCTCGGGCAGCGTGAGCCTCGTCGCGGGCTTGCCGAAGAAGCGCTCGGCCGCGGCTTCGATGCCGAATACGCCTGCACCGAAATAGACGCGGTTCAAATAGAGCGTGAGGATCTGGTCCTTCGAATATCGCGACTCCAGATAAAGCGCGAGCACCGCTTCCTGCATCTTGCGGTCGAAGGTGCGGCTGGGATCGAGGAAGAGGTTCTTGGCGAGCTGCTGGGTGATGGTCGAGCCGCCCTGCACCACGTGGCCGACGGTCATGTTCTCCAGCGCCGCGCGCACCAGGCCGATGGGATCGAGGCCCAGATGTTCGCGGAAGCGGCGATCCTCGATGGCGATGAAGGCTTCCGGCACGTAGGACGGCAGTTGCGCGACATCGATCATCGAGCCTTGCGTCAGGCCGCGGCGCGCAATCAGCCGTCCATGCGCGTCCAGGACGGTGACGTCGTGCGACGGGCCCTTCGCGAGCAGGCCCTTGGTGTCGGGAAGCTCGGAGATCAGATGGAAGACGAAGACCGCGCCGATGATCGAGCCCCAGGCAATGAGCAGCGCCGCGACATAGGGCCAGCTGCGCTTGGGCTTCTTGGGTTTCTTCGGCTTGGCGTCCGGCGGCGGCAGCTCGGGCTCGCGCTCGGCGACCGCGGCAATGCGCTCGCTGAAACGAGGTTCGATCTTGCGCTTCTTCGCCACGCGTTCGCCACTGTACGAATGCGGGACGTTTCTAGGCCCAAGGCGTTAACAGCCATTAAAGATTGGCGCGCTTGCACCAGAACGCGAAACCACGATATTGACGCCCATTCCCGAAACGAGGGCAGATATTGTGGCCGCGGCGCCCGAGACTTCCTTACCCGAGCTTTCCGTGGTGGTCCCGGTGTTCAACGAGGCCGGCAACATCGCGCCCTTGGCCGAGGAAGTGCGTGCGGCCCTCTCCGGCGTCTGCCGCTACGAGCTGATCTTCGTCGACGACGGTTCGTCGGATGCTTCACCTGAGGAATTGCAACGGGTGCAGGCGAGCGATCCCAATGTACGACTGCTCAAACATCTGAAGCGTTCGGGCAAGAGCGCCGCGCTCGTCACCGGGTTCTTCGCCGCGCGCGCGCCGTGGATCCAGACGCTCGATGGCGACCGGCAGAATGATCCCGCCGACGTCGCGCGTGTGTGGAAGACGATCCACGCGCCTGCGCCCGATGCGCAGCTCGGCATCGTGGCCGGCGTGCGCAAGCGGCGCAACGATGGCGCCATCAAGTGGCTCTCCTCGCGCATCGCCAATTTCGTGCGCCGCAATCTCTTGCGCGACGATACCAAGGACACCGGTTGCGGCTTCAAGCTGATCCGCACCGGCGTGGCGCAGCGCATGCCATTCTTCGACGGCATGCATCGCTTTCTTCCTGCGTTGACCCGCAGACAGGGCTACACCATCCTGCAGGTGCCGATCGAAGACCGCCCGCGCGTCGCCGGCGTGTCCAAATACGGCTTCTTCGGACGCCTGGGCGCCGGCATCTTCGATCTCTTCGGCGTGTTCTGGCTGATGCGGCGCGGAACGACAGCGCCGGCGCTTGAACTGCCGCGCGGATGAGCGCGAGCCCACGGTCGCGCCGCGATCTCTGGGAAGAGCTTTCCCAGCCCTCGAGCGTGGTCGCGTTCCTTTTGCTCTACTGCGCCATCCATTTTTTGGTGCGCTATCTGCTCTCGCCCAACTACACGCTGGACGAATCCGAGCAGATCCTGTTCGGCCAGAGCCTCGAGTGGGGTTATCGCTTCCGCCACCCGCCGCTCATCACCTGGCTCTCTTGGGCAACCTTGACCGCGAGCGGCAACAGTCGCGCGGCGTTCTTCCTTCTCAAATACGTCATCATGGGGCTGGGGCTTGCCGCCTACTTCGCGGCGGCGCGTATCGTCATCCGCGACGTGCGCATGGCCGCACTTGCGACTTTCGCGCTGCTCACCACCTTCGTGATGGGCTGGCTGCCGCATGTCGACCTGATGCACACCGTGGCGCTCGCCACCATGCTGGCGGCCTTCCTGTGGATCGGCGCGCGCGTCGTCACCAACGGAAGCCCGCGCGACTATCTCTTGATGGCGCTCATCACCGGTCTCGGCATTTTGGCGAAATATGTCTTTCTCGTCCTGCCGGTCGCCTTCGCCATCGGCGTCGCGCTGACGCCGCGTCTTCGCGCGCGCATCAAGTTGGGTCCGCTTGTCCTCTCGATCATTCTCGCGGCGCTGATCGTGGCGCCTTACATCTATTGGGCGGCGACGCATGAATATTCGCTGTTCGCGCTCGCCAAGACGATCACCAAAGGCAACGGCCCCTCCCTTTCGCCATTGTCATGGCTCGTCGGCGCGGGCGATCTCGTCGTGGCACTGGCGAGCTTCGGGCTCCCCTTCCTTCTGATCTTCCCGCTGCTCTACTGGCCGGCGTGCCGCAGACTGAATGCCGTGGATGAACAGGATCGCGATTGGCTCAGGCTCTACGAGATCACCATGCTCGCGGGCGTGATCATCATGCTCGGCGCGGTGTTCTTCGTCGGCACCGAAGCGTTCAAGGCACGCTGGATGCACCAAGTGGCGATGCCGTTGCCGATCTATCTTTTCCTGCGCGCACGCATCGCAGGCGCGACCGAGCGCGCCAAC
>DATIZS010000140.1:0-2876 GCA_035516955.1 Rhizomicrobium sp. | reverse complement strand
TGAGAAGATTAACAATCAACGGGAGAACAGCATGCAACTTTCCTTTGGGCCGCTTTCGACTGCCGGAACCGGCGCCATCGTCGTGGGTGCAGCGGGCGGGGGCGGGCTCACGGCCTCGGCTGCGGCCCTCGACAAACAGGCGGGCGGCGCGCTCAAACGCGCCCTCGAAGTCAGCCGCTTCTCGGGCAAGCCGGGTCAGATTCTCGAGGTCCTGGCGCCGGCCGGCGTGAAGGCCTCGCGCCTCTTGCTGGTGGGGATGGGGGCGGCGAACGAATTCAACGGCCCCGCCGCCGAGCGCCTGGCCGCGAACGTGGTGGGGCGGCTTTTTTCGAGCGGCGAAAAGGAACTCAACTTCGCCATCGATCTGCCGCGCGGCGCCAAGCTCAAACCGGCGTCGCTGGCGGCGCATCTCGCCATGGGCGCGCGGCTGCGCACCTATGTCTTCAACCGCTACCGCACCAAAAATCTCGAAGAGCACGAAACGACGCTGAAGAAGATCGCCATCGGCACGGGCGATGCCGCGGGTGCGCGCCGCTCCTGGAAGAATCTCGAAGCGATCGCCGGCGGCATGTTCCTGGCGCGCGATCTCGTCAACGAACCGCCCAACATTCTCTCGCCGCAGGAATTCGCAAGCCGCGCGAAGGCGCTCGCCAAACTCGGCGTGAAGGTCGACGTGCTGGGCGAAGCGCAGATGAAAAAGCTCGGCATGGGCGCGCTCCTCGGCGTGGGGCAGGGCAGCGAGCGCGAAAGCCAGCTCGTCGTCATGCAGTGGAACGGCGGGCGCGCCAAGGAGGCGCCGATCGCCTTCGTCGGCAAAGGCGTGTGCTTCGATTCCGGCGGGCTTTCGCTCAAGCCCGGCGCCTCGATGATGGGCATGAAGGGCGATATGGGGGGTGCCGCCGCCGTCACCGGCACGCTGCAGGCGCTCGCCACGCGCAAAGCGCGCGTCAATGCGGTGGGCGTGATCGGTCTCGTCGAGAACATGCCGGATGGCAAAGCGCAGCGCCCCGACGATGTGGTCAAATCCATGTCGGGCCAGACCATCGAAGTTCTCAACACCGATGCCGAAGGACGGCTCGTGCTCGCCGACGCGCTCTGGTACACGCAAAACCGCTTCAAGCCGAAATTCATGATCGATCTGGCGACACTGACCGGCGCGATCCTGGTTTCGCTCGGCGCCGAGCATGCCGGACTTTTCTCCAACGACGACAAGCTTTCCGAACGTCTGGCGCAGGCCGGCCGCGAGGAAGGCGAGCCCGTCTGGCGGCTTCCCCTCGGCGATGCCTATGACAAGCTGCTCAAATCGAAGATCGCCGACATGAAGAACATCGGCGGCCCGCAAGCGGGCTCCATCACGGCGGCGCAATTCCTCCAGCGCTTCGTCAACAAGACGCCCTGGGCGCATCTCGATATCGCGGGCGTCGCCTGGCAGGACAATGAGAAGAAGGCGCTGATCCCGAGCTGGGGCACGGGCTGGGGCGTGCGCATTCTCAACCGGCTGTCGGCGGATCATTACGAGAAATGATGATGCGAACGATTTGCGCTAAGCATTTCCTCCCCCGTTTTACGGGGGAGGTGCTGAGCGAGCACTTCGCGAGCGAAGCGGAGGGGGCGTGTGGAGCAGAGAAAATTCTGTACCGATCCACACACCCCCTCCGGCTCGCTGCGCTCGCCACCTCCCCCGTAAAACGGGGGAGGAAAACTTTGGTCGCGTGAATGACCGAAATCCTCTTTTACCATCTCGAACGCAAATCCCTCGACGCGGTGCTTCCGGGCTTGATCGAGAAATCGCTGGAGCGCAATTGGCGCGTGCTCGTGCGTGCCGAATCGGCCGAGCGCGCCGAGGCCATCGACAATCTCCTGTGGACATATGACGAGCAGTCCTTCCTGCCTCATGCGCAAAAAGGCGAAGGCGAAGCGGCCGATCAGCCCGTGCTCATCACCACCGAAGAGGACAACGCCAATGGCGCGAACATCCTCTTCCTCGTGGGCGGAGCGCCGCCACCGGCCTGGAATTCCGCATTCACAGGCGCGTTAGCGCGTGTCGTGTTGCTTTTTGACGGCCGCGATCCGGCATCCCTCGACGCGGCGCGCGCGGCCTGGCGCGGGGCCAGAGAAGCCGGCCACGACGTGACGTACTGGAAAGAGAGTGCGGCCGGAAAATGGGAGAAGCAGGGTTGACATTGCCATGCTGAGGCGGCCCTTTGCCCCAAAGGAGCAAGATCCGGAATGCCGTTTTTCAGCCTTGGCGGGCTTCTCATACTGCTTCTGCAATTCGCGTTCGCCGCCCATGTGATCCGCACGGGCCGCTCGCTGCTCTGGCTTTTGCCGATCATCCTGCTGCCGGTTCTGGGCTGCATCGCCTATGCGATCTTCGCGCTCGTGCCCGACATGATGGGAAGCGCGGGCGCGCGCCGCTTCGCCGACGATGTCGTCAACATGGCCGATCCCGGCCGCGCCTATCGCGAGAAGAAGCGCGACGTGGAGATGGTGGGTTCGGTGCAGTCGAAGAAGGCGCTGGCCGAGGAATGCATCAAGCGCGGGCGCTTCCAGGATGCCGTCGATCTCTACGAAAGCGCGATGGCGGGACCGATCGGCGCCGAAGACACTTCGATCCTCAACGGCATGGCCCGCGCGAAGATGCTGGCGGGCGACGGCGCGGGCGCGCAAGCCGCGTTCGAGAAACTGAAAGCCGCCGATCCCGCCGCCTTCTCCGCCGATGCCGAGCTCGATTATGCCCGCGCGCTCGCGCTGCAGGGCAAGAACGACGAAGCGCTTCGTCAATTCGAAGCCGTGCTGCCGCGCTTTCCGGGCGAGGAGGCGCGCTGCCGCTATGCGCTTCTGTTGCAGAAGCTGGGGCAAAGCGATCGCGCGCG
>DATIZS010000139.1:0-2272 GCA_035516955.1 Rhizomicrobium sp. | reverse complement strand
AATGCGGCTTCGAGCCCTTCGAGCGCGACGACGGATTGCATCTCGACGACGGCGGATATTTCGAGCTGCGCTACAATGATTATCTGCGCGAGCACGGATATGAGGGCGGAAATCCCTGGCACACGGCCGCCAATTCCGCGTGGGGGCGCGGGCGCAAGCTCCGAAGCGGCTGGCTGATGCGCAACGCGAAATATCCCGCGATCGTCGCCGAGGAACATTCCGAAACGGCTTACATGACGAACCGCGCCATGGATTTCATGCGCGAGGCGGGCGATTCCCCGTGGTGCCTGCACCTCTCTTATATAAAGCCGCACTGGCCCTATATGGCGCCCGCCCCCTATCACGACATGTATGGCGCAGACGATGTGATCGCGGCCAATCGCAACAAGTCGGAGAAGCGCGATCCCCATCCGGTGTTCGGCGCCTATATGGATCATATCGAGGGCCGCACCTTTTCGCGCGAGAAAGTGCGCCAGACCGTGATCCCCGCCTATATGGGGCTTATCCGCCAGATCGACGATCATTTGAAACGCCTCTTCGCCTTCATGAACAAGCAGAAGCTCCTCGACAACACGCTGATCGTCTTCACCAGCGACCACGGCGATTTCCTGGGCGACCACTGGCTGGGCGAAAAGGAGCTTTTCTTCGACGCCGCCGCGCGCATTCCGCTGATCGTCGCCGATCCCGATCCGGCCGCGGACAAGACGCGCGGGAAAAAATGCGCCGATCTGGTGGAGGCGATCGATCTTCTTCCCACCTTCATCGAGGCCTATGGCGGAATAGTTCCCGGCCACATCCTCGAAGGCCGCTCGCTGCTCACATATATAAGAGGCGGAAAAAGCCCGGGCCGCGAGGCCGCCGTCAGCGAGCTCGATTATTGCTTCCGCCCGGCGCGGGAAAAATTGCGCGTCGCACCCGACAAGGCGCGCGCCTGGATGGTGCGCTCGAGGCGCTGGAAATATATCCGCTACGAGGGTTTCGCGCCGCAGCTCTACGATCTCGAAAACGATCCGATGGAGCTCGAGGATCGCGGCCGCGATCCGGGCCTCGAAAAGATCCGCCGCGAGCATGAAGACCGGCTCGCCGAATGGTCGCTCAACCGCAAGGTCCGCGTGACACTGCCCAACGATGTCGTCCTGCGCGTGCCGACGGAATGGCGCGATCAGGGCATTCTCATAGGCGAATGGTGATGCGCCGCGCGTCCATCGCATTGGCGCTCGCGCTTTGCGGCTGCGCCACGAGTTCGGGCGAACCGGCGAACGGCTTCATCGACGCGCAGATCAGGGATGCTTACATTCCGCTGCATCGCGATCTGGTTCCGTTCGGCCACGAAGTCGGCGCGGCGGTGGTGATCGCCCACGAGGCGAACACGACCATCGCCGTCACCAATGCGCACAATTACGCGATGATCGATCCTTCGAGCTATTTTTTCCGCTTTCCCGGCAAGGATCTCATTTTCTTTTACGCAAATCGCGGCGCGCCGGCGCCCCTCGCCCACGCCTATGCGGGCGAGCGCGTGCGCGCCTACGGCCAGGGCGTGGACGACGAATTACGCGACGCCGAGGGCACCGTGTCGAGCGTCGATGCGAAGATCAGACCGACGCGCGAATGCAAGGGATGCCCGGCGCAACCGGCGATCGTTTACGACGCGCCCGCGGGGCCGGGCTTTTCCGGCGGCCCGGTGGTGGATGCGAAAACCGGCGCGCTGGTCGGGATCACCTTCGCTTACGAGACCGACGGGGACAAACTCGTCATGTTCGCCTATGACGTGAACATGATCGTTCATACGCTCGATGTGATGCTGGAGCCGGTGCCGCCGCCCGTCACGCCCTGGAAGCCGTGACTCTTATTTCGCGCCTTCTTCGACGCGCATCTTGACGATCTTGTCGGGCTCGCCGGTGATCGCGCCATTGTTGTGCTCGCCGCCCTTCTTGATGGCATCGACATGCTCCATGCCTTCGACCACCTTTCCCCACACCGTATATTGCCGGTTCAGCCACGGCGCGTCGTCGAAGCAGATGAAGAACTGGCTGTTGGCGCTGTCGGGATTGTTCGAGCGCGCCATCGAGCAGGTGCCGCGCACATGGGATTCGTTCGAGAATTCGGCCTTCAGGTTCGGCAGGTCCGAGCGGCCCGAGCCCGTGCCCGTGGGATCGCCCGTCTGCGCCATGAAGCCCGGGATCACGCGATGAAACACGATGCCGTCATAGAAACCGCGCCCCGCAAGTTCCTTGATGCGCGTCACATGATTGGGCGCGAGATCGGGCCTCAG
>DATIZS010000138.1:0-4309 GCA_035516955.1 Rhizomicrobium sp. | reverse complement strand
CGGCCGTATCGCCCGAGCGAAGCGCGAAATCCGGCTGCATCTCCAGACTTTGTTGAAGACTTAAATTCGGTGCGTGGGCGGGATGCGCGTCCAGATCCAAATTGGCGCCGCTGACAGGATTTTTCAGTCGGCCCGATGCGGGCGGGGCATCGTAGTAGAACACTCTGAGCAAACTGAGCCCCTCGAGCGCCGCGTGCGCCCTGATGCGCGCGACCTCCGCTGTGATCTCCGTTACGGTGGGAAAATGACCGTGCTGTGCTTGCAGTTTCTTCTTGATAAAACCGCCATCGATGAGAATCGCATATCTATCCATTCAGGACCTAAAATAGATTGACCCCGCCTACTCGTGGCGCTTTCACGCCTTCCATCAAGGACGAATAAACGGGGCCGTTTGCTATCAATGAGCAGAATCTACCGACCTTGGGTCCACCGGTCAAACAAGGTATATAGGCGATGTTTCGGGCTCGTTAAAGTGTCGACCTTCTAAGTACTTGATCTGCAAGTGATAACTCCAAGGCCGGACCTCTAAGAGGAGTTCACAACCGTGCGCCGTATCCTCCCCATCCTCCTCATCCTCACCGCGCTCGTCACGGTGATCTATTGGGTCCTCTATTTCACCGGCGGCGCGGTGCGCGTCGTCAACGCGCCCTGGTACACCGCCTTCGAATCCAGTTTCCCCGTCGCCGATGCGTGGCTGGCGATCACGGCCTATGCCGCCGGCATCGGCATGTGGCGCGGCGACGGATGGGGCGCGCGTTTCGGATTGCTCGCGGGCAGCGCCCTTCTCTATCTCGCCGCGCTGGACATCACCTTCAACATCGAAAACGGTCTTTATGCGCGCCTGCCGGGATCGGGGCCGATGTGGTTCGAGGCAGTGATCAATGTGTGGTCGCTCGGGCTCGGCGTCGCCACGATCGCCGCGTCCTGGAAACGCGCCGCCAATTCCTGACAAGCCGTAAACTCGAACGAAGCCGCTCAGCGTTTGTTAACCACGGACGCGGATCGAAAGCTCCGCGCGGAACCTTCGCCCACGCCTTGGATTAACCGGTCAAACCCCGTTTTCCGAGGTATGCGATGACCGGCCCATTCACCCCGAAAACCAGTCAATTTATCGGACCCATTAAGCGGGAACATACCGTCATGGGACCGGACGGCATGCGCCTTTCCATCGCCGATCTGCCGCCGCCCGACACCAAGCGCTGGGTCGCGCGCCGGAAGGCCGAAGTGGTGGCCGCGGTGCGCGGCGGGCTTCTGACGCTCGAGGAAGCGCTTGCGCGCTACAACCTCACGCCGGAGGAATTCGTGGGCTGGCAGCGCGCGCTCGACCGCCACGGCCTTGCGGGCTTGCGCGCCACGCGCGCCCGGACCTATCAGGCGCCGATGCGCAACTGAATCTATTTGCGGTCGCCCAGCGCCTTCGCGGCCTCGACGAATTCGCTCGGCATCATCACGACCGTCATCGTGTTCTGCTCGGCGCCGATTTCGGTCAGCATCTGCATGCGGCGCAGTTCCAGCGAGGCCGGCGTCTTCATGATCTCGTCGGCCGCCTCGCGCAGCTTGCGCGCGGCTTCCATTTCGGCTTCCGCCTTGATGATGCGCCCGCGCTTCTCGCGCAGCGCTTCGGCTTCCTGCGCCATGGCGCGCTGCATGGATTGCGGGATCTCCACATTTTTCATTTCGACGTTCTGGATCTCCACGCCCCACGCTTCGGTCATGGCATCGACGCGATCCTTGAGGAGGGCCGCCAGCTTCTCGCGCTCCTTCAGAACGTCGTCGAGCGTGTGCTGGCCGATGACGTTGCGCAACGTCGTCAGCGCCACCTGGATGACGGCGTTCCTCACATTCTGCACTTCGATCACGGCGCGGTCGGGCCTGACCACGCGGTACCAGATGACCGCGTTCACCTGCACCGGAACGTTGTCGCGCGTCATCGATTCCTGCTTCTCCACGCCGTCGGTGAGCACGCGCATGTCCACCTTCACCGCGCGTTCGACGCCCAGCGGAACGATCCAGAAAAGTCCCGGCCCCTTGGTGCCGGTGTAGCGGCCGAAGCGGAACACCAGCGCGCGCTCATATTGCTGCGCGATGCGGAAACCGGTGATCAGGACGAACGCCACGATTGCGGCTGCGATGAGAATGGCCATGTTGTCCTCCTTCGACGCCCCAATACGTATGCATGGAACGCCCGCGCGCAAAGGCCCCGCGATCGCCGGGGAATTTCCGGCACTTAGGGGCCAAGCTTATCCACAGATATGGCGGGCAGCGCCGCGATCAGCGCCTCCACGCTTTTTCCCGAAACGGGATGACGCCACTCCGGCGCGATCTCGCGCAAGGGCACGAGCACGAAGTCACGGCTCTCCATCCGGGGATGGGGCAGGACCGGCGGGCCGGTCTCGATGCGTCCGCCGTAATCCAACAGATCGAGGTCGAGCGTGCGCGGCGCGTTGCGCGCGGAACGGATGCGCCCGAAGCGGTTCTCAATTTCCGCGAGCAATTTCATGAGTGCCGCGGGGGAAAGTTTGGTTTCAAGTTTCGCAACCGCGTTGACGAAGGGCGGATCGGACGCATCGGGCCAGGCCGGCGACGCATAGAAGCTTGAAACCGAAACAGCCCGCGCGGCGTTTTCGTAAAGCATGGCGAGGCTTGCGCGCAATGTTTGTGCCGGGGTGCCCGCATTCGAGGGAAGATTGGCGCCGAGCGCGACCAGGATCATCTTTTTTCTCAAATTTATAAGTTGCGATCGCCGCCTTTTGCCCTAGAACAACGTTTGCCCGGCGGGAGCATTACCGGATCGGGCGAGGATACTATCAGGAGGCATTGCCATGCTGTTCTACCCTCAGGAAAAACTCGCGCTCTTCATCGATGGCGCCAATCTCTACGGCGCGGCCAAGGGCCTTGCCTTCGACATCGATTACAAGCGCCTGCTCGAACTCTTCGCGCGCAAGGGCGTGCTTGTGCGCGCCTTCTATTATACGGCGGTCGCCGAGGATCAGGAATTCTCGCCGTTGCGCCCGCTGGTCGACTGGCTCGATTATAACGGCTTCGCGGTCGTCACCAAGCCGCTCAAGGAATTCACCGACGCGCAGGGCCGCCGCCGCGTCAAAGGCAATATGGATATCGAGCTCGCCATCGACGTGATGGAAATGGCCGACATGGTCGATCATATCGTGATCTTCTCCGGCGACGGCGATTTCCGCCGCCTGGTCGAAGCGGTGCAGCGCAAGGGCCGCCGCGTCAGCGTCGTCTCCACCATCCGCGCCCAGCCGCCCATGGTGTCCGACGAACTCCGCCGCCAGGCCGACAATTTCATCGAGCTCGAAGATCTGAAGCCGATGATCATGCGCGAAGGCGGGCCCCGCGCCGCCCACAGCCACGAAACCGCGGCGCCCGTCGCGCAATCGGCCTGACGGGCGCGCGCGCTCCCGCTAATGTCGCGGAGCCATGCGCGATTCCGCTTCGCCTCCGTCCGATTGCCCGCTCTGCCCGCGGCTTCTTAAATTCCGCCACGAGAACCGCGCGCGATATGGCGATTACTTCAATGCGCCCGTGCCAACCTTCGGCAGGCGCGAGGCGCGACTTCTGATCGTGGGGCTGGCGCCGGGGCTGCACGGCGCCAACCGCACCGGGCGGCCCTTCACCGGCGATTGGGCGGGCGATCTGCTTTATGCGACGCTTCTGAAATTCGGGCTGGCGAAGGGCGAATATGGCGAGCGCGCCGATGACGGATTGGAACTGATCGATTGCGCCATCGCCAATGCGGTGCGCTGCGTGCCGCCTGAGAACAAGCCGCTTCCGGCGGAGATCAATACGTGCCGGCAATTTCTCACCGCGCAGATTCATTCCATGCTCAAGCTGCGTGCGATATTGGCACTCGGCAGAATCGCCCATGACAGTGTGGTCACCGCACTCCGCGCCAAGAAATCCGCGCATCCCTTCAAGCACGGCGCTTCCTACCACATCGGCAAAGTGACTTTGATCTCAAGCTATCATTGCTCGCGCTACAATACGAATACGGGCGTGCTGACGACGGAGATGTTCGAGCGCGTGGTGAAGCAGGCAAAGGCGGCGGCGTTGAAATAAACGCATTCCCTCGCCCCCGCAGGGGGAGAGGGTCAGGGTGAGGGGGTGGTCATCTCAAGCTCGCGTTTGATCATCATCAGCATCGTCGCCGGATCGCCGGCGAAGTCCTTGTTGGTCAGCCGGATGATATTGAACCCTTCGCCGCGTAAATACACATCGCGCGCTTTGTCGTAACCCGCTCGCGCCGCGTGAAACGGACCGTCGAGTTCGACAATCAGTTTTCTTTCTG
>DATIZS010000137.1:0-3487 GCA_035516955.1 Rhizomicrobium sp. | reverse complement strand
GCCTCGCTGGGCGATATCCTGGGCGCAGCGCTGCGCCGCCGCAAAGGCAAGGACGAGACGAAGGAAGAGGAATAAGAGGAACCGCCCCCTCCCGCAAGCGGAGGGGGAGTATCACTCGCGCTCTTTATCCCCGCACTTGCTCTTATACGCATGCCAGGGATCGCGGCGCGCTTGCGTGTCTTCGACGCGCCTGACCGGCGCTTCGGCATAATGGACGTGCCTATAACCGTCGACCCAGTAATGATCGCCTTGCGGCGCCGGGCTTTCCGGCTCCGACTCGTCTTCGTCATAGCTGTGCGATTCGCTGACATAGGATGGCGAGTCTTCGTCGGCGTATGCGCTGTCCGGACTCTGCGAATCGCCATGCGCGGAATGGCGGCGGTGCGTCGTGGGAGTGGCGCTCGCCACCGGCTGGGCCGGAGGAGGCGCGGCGGCGTAGTGGACGGCCGGCGGGGCCGGGGCCTGCGCGCTTTCGTGGGTGCCTGGCTCGTCGCACCCCGCGACGAGGCCCGCGATTGCCAATAGCGCGATGAGGCGCATCTGTCCGTCTCCGAATGAGGCTGTCATGATATGGGACAGCCGCCCTGCCGCGCGCCCACTTCTTGGCCTGCTGGTTAAGGGCCATCTGCCCAAGAATCGGGCAACCGGAGCGAGGCGTGGCAGCCGCGCGCCATCTATTCGAAAAGCACTGTCTATTCAGGGACTTCGGTCGATATCAGTTGACGGCCCGCAAGAGTCCTGACAAGGTTAAGTTAGCCTGTCGAAGGGTCTTAGGGCATTCGGCGTGCGGGGGAAGAGATGATCAAATCGGAACTGGTGGCGCGTTTGGCGCAGCGCTATCCCCATTTATATCATCGCGATGTCGAGCGTATCGTCACCACCGTGCTCGATCAGATCACCAAGGCTTTGGCGGAAGGTCATCGCGTGGAATTGCGCGGCTTCGGCGCGTTTTCCGTGAAGGTGCGCCCTGCGCGCCAGGGCCGCAATCCGCGCACGGGCGAGCCCGTCTCCGTCGATGAAAAGCGCGCGCCCTTCTTCCGCACCGGCAAGGAGTTGCGCGAAAAGCTGAACGGCGGCTCGCATTCGAGCCCGTGAGGCTCTCCACCTATGCGATCGGGATTCCCGTGGCGGTTGCCGCGGTGGTGGTGGCTGTCGCCAATCGCGAGATCGTGCTGGTGAGCCTCGATCCCTTCGCGCGGGACAATCCGGCGCTGTCGGCGAACATGCCGCTGTTCCTGCTGCTCTTTGCCGTGTTCGGGGCGGGCATCCTGTTCGGCTGGATCGTGGCGCTGTGGACACGCGGCGCCAAAGCGTCCTCCAGACCCGGCCGCAGCCTCTTGCCCTGGCGCAGGCGCGGGCCTAAACCGCCTCCCCGATGACTCGAAATCCCGTCTTCGTCGCGCTCGACACGCCCGATCTGGTGGCGGCGCTCGAAATCGCGAATGCCGTGAAAGCGCATGTCGGCGGTTTCAAGGTGGGGCTCGAATTCCTGACCGCGCAAGGACCCTTCGGCGTCGAGAAGATCGTCAAGATGGGATTGCCGGTTTTCGCCGATACCAAATTCCACGACATCCCCAATACGGTCGCGGGCGCCGCGCGCGAGATTTCGAAACTGGGTGTGGCGATCTTCAACGTCCATGCTTCGGGCGGCGCGGCGATGATAGAGGCGGCGCTCGATGCGGCCTCGCAGATCAATCCGCGCCCGAAGATCATCGGCGTCACCGTGCTCACCAGCATGGACGATCGCGATCTCGAACCGATCGGACAAAAAGGCCCGCTCGCCGATCAGGTCGTGCGCCTTGCCGAACTCGCCAAGGTCTCGGGCCTCGACGGCATCGTGTGTTCGCCGCGCGAGATCGCGGCGGTGCGCCGGGCCTGCGGCGCCGGGTTCCTCATCGTCACGCCGGGCATCAGGCCGGCAGGTGCGGCCATTGGCGACCAGCGCCGGGTCCATACGCCGGTCGACGCGCTGAAGGCGGGCTCCGATATCCTCGTCATCGGCCGGCCGATCACCGCCGCCGCCGACCCGCGGGCCGCGGCCAAGGCCATCGCCGACGAGATCGCCTCCGTAGAAATGGCTTGAAAAACAAAATATTAGACAGTCGTCATGGCCGGGCTTGTCCCGGCCACCCATACACTCCGTCTCGAAAGGCGGTTATGGATGGCCGCCACAGGGGCGGCCATGATGAAATTGGGGGAAAATAGGAGCAAAACGGCCCCGCCCGGGTTTGCTTGATTTGCCCGGAGGCGCGCGCGATAAGCGGCGCCCCATGTCCGTTCTGGTCAAAATCTGCGGAATCAATTCGCCCGACGCCGCCGACGCGGCGCTTTCCGCGGGCGCGGATTTCTGCGGCCTCAATTTCCATCCGGCAAGCCCGCGCAAGGTGAGCCACGATCAGGCCGCAGCGCTCGCCGCCCGCATGCGCGGACGCACGCGTATCGTCGCGCTCTTGGCCGATGCTTCCGACGAGGAAATTGCAGGCGCGATGCGCGCGGCCCAAGCCGACATGCTGCAACTTCACGGCCAGGAATCGCCCGAGCGCGTCGCCGGACTTCGCGCGCGTTTCCGCGTCGATGTCATCAAGGCCCTTGCCGTTGCGGAGGCGGGCGATCTCGCCGCCGTAGCCGCTTACGAGCAAGTCGCCGACATGCTGCTCTTCGATGCCAAAGCGCCGGCCAACGCGAACCGCCAAGGCGGACATGGCGCGGCGTTCGACTGGCAGATCCTGCTGAGCCGCAATTTCACGCGGCCATGGTTGCTGGCTGGCGGATTGCACGCGGAAAATGTCGCGCGCGCCATCCGCACCAGCCGCGCGCCCGGCGTGGATGTTTCCTCGGGCGTCGAAAGCGCGCCCGGCGTGAAAGCTCCGGAAAAAATCCGCGCCTTCATTACGGCCGCGCGCGCCGCCCAATATGAGGCGGAGACGCAATGACCCTGCCGCCCAATTCCTTCCGCACCGGGCCCGATATCGCGGGCCATTTCGGCGCCTATGGCGGGCGTTTCGTGGCCGAAACGCTGATGCCGCTCGTGCTCGATCTGGAGAAGGCTTACGAGGCGGCGAAGAACGATCCCGCCTTCCACGCCGAATTGAACGGGTTGCTCAAACATTATGTCGGACGGCCCAACCCGCTTTATTACGCCGAGCGCCTCACCGAACATCTGGGCGGTGCGAAGATTTATCTGAAGCGCGAAGACCTCAATCACACCGGCGCGCACAAGATCAACAATTGCCTCGGGCAAATTCTGCTCGCGCGCCGCATGGGCAAGACGCGCATCATCGCGGAGACCGGCGCAGGGCAACATGGCGTGGCGACGGCGACGGTGGCGGCGCGCTTCGGCTTGCCGTGCGTCGTCTATATGGGCGAAGTGGACATGGAGCGCCAAAAGCCCAATGTCTTCCGCATGCGCCTGTTGGGGGCGGAAGTGCGCGGCGTGTCATCCGGCTCACGCACCTTGAAGGACGCCACCAATGAGGCGTTGCGCGAC
>DATIZS010000136.1:0-3639 GCA_035516955.1 Rhizomicrobium sp. | reverse complement strand
TTATCGAGCGCGACGGCGCTGGAATTTCGCTAACGGTGCGCTACAAGAACGTAGGCCGTAGTCCGGCCCAAGATACAGTTGTGCAAGTTTCGCCAGTCGTGGTTACCCATGGGATTTCTGATTATAGCCGCGTAATTGGCGAAGGCTGCGGAAAAAAGATAGACAATAAGTTCGGCACGATCAGCTTTCCCGGAGAAGAGGAGAGTCAGAATATTTTAATCGGCATGTCGCCTGAACAGTTGACGCACGCGTGGCGACCTAAAGGACAAAAGGGTGGAAAACTCTTCAACACATTCCTTGTTGTCTGTGCAACCTACAAGATAACCCCGGCAGGTCACCTCAAACGTGATATTGCGATCTACGATTTAGAGATACCAGAAGAGGGCTCGATCCCGCAGATGTACACGGATGGCCAATACGACGATTGAGTTGGTCAGTGCATTCATTAGACTTTTGTGAGTGACCATATAGGGGGAACACAGATGAGGGTACATCTCCTATCTTGGCGGCTTCTACATCACCAATGGCCAGCCGCTGTGAAACAGCAATCTGGCCAGCATGACGGCACAATGAAGCTTTCACGGCATAGGGCCTTCGGTCTCGTGGAAGGTTTCGGCACCCTTGGCGGGAAATGTTCAGGATGGCGCAATAATGGTCGATTGGGGATTGAATGCGTCCTTCCTGTTTGGTCGCCAAAAGACACGAACGCATCATCAAACTACGGCGCGGTATTTTTCTGCGAATGGCCGCCTCGGAACCCGTCCGGTCGTATCTCATACTGTTTCGCGGTTTCCAGCCACGCCCGATCACACCCGCTCGCGCAATGTTGCCGTGCCCAACCTTGGCGGCTTCGCTGGCATTTCCTACAATTATTCTAACGCCAAACTCAGCTTCGGCTACCGCGCTGACTGGTTCTTCAATGCCATCGACGGCGGCATCGATGCGGCGAAGAAGGAGGATCGTGGATTTTATGGGCCTTATGCCTCCATCTCCATCGGGCTCGGCGATTAGGCGAGACATTCCTTCGTAATTCCTGGGCGGCGGGGCCCACCCCGCCGCTTTTTCCGCACTGCAGCACGCTTTGCTGCGCGCGAGCGCCATAAAATTCTGGCGCCATACCCCCGCCCGCCCGATCCTTCCGTCTTCAAAGGCATAGTCGCTGGCCGTCGGGGAGCGATGGACGACAGACCGCAAGCAACCGGTGAAGGCGCATCTTTTGGCCGCGCAGCCATGAACGCGTCTGAAGTCGATGATTGGTTCGTGCGCGAGGTTCTGCCTTTGGAGGCCGCGTTGATGCAGTTCCTGCACCGCAACTGGCGCAACAAGAGCGAGATCGCCGATCTCCGGCAGGATATCTATGAGCGCCTGTGCGTGGCGGCGCTGGGCGGGCGCCCGCACAACACCAAGGCGTTTCTCTTCACCACCGCGCGCAATCTCCTGATCGATCGCGTGCGCGGCCAGCGCATCATTCCCATCGAGGCGGCGATCGATTGGGAGACGCTCAATCTCGCCATCGATGCGCCGGGGCCGGAGCGCGTGCTCATGGCGCGGGAGGAATTGCAGCTCTTGCAGGCCGCACTCGACCGGCTCGCGCCGCGCTGCCGCGAAGCGATCCTGCTGAAACAGGTCGAAGGTCTCTCGCGCCGCGAAATCGCGGGCCGCATGGGCATCGGAGAAGAAACGGTGAAGATGCATCTCGCAAACGGCATGCGCGCGCTCGCCAACATTCTTTACAGCGATCCGGAAGATCTCAGGAGAAGTCCATGAGCGAAGCGGGTCACGAGCCCTCGCGCGCGGGCCGCATCGAGGCCGAGGCGGCGGCGTTTCTCGAGCGCCGGATCGCGGGCGAAGCGGGCGAGGAAGAGCGCGCCGCGCTCGATGCGTGGCTCGGGCAATCCTGGGCGCATCGTTCCACCTATTTGCGGCTCGATGCGGCGTGGCGGCGCACCGGCCGGCTGGCGGCGCTGCGCCGCCCTACGCCCGACATTGCTGATGTGCCGCGCGAGCGGCACGTTCGGGCCATGGCCGCGAAGCTCGCCGCGGCGCTCGCGGCAATCGCGGTCATCGGTTACGGCGCGTTCGCTTATGTTTTGCGGCCCGAAGATCGCGTTTATGCGACGCCCGTGGGCGGCCACGAGATGATCGCCTTCGCCGACGGCAGCGATATCGAACTCAGCACCGACACGGTCTTGCGCACGCGCATGACGACGAGGGAGCGCAAGGTCTGGCTCGAGAAGGGCGAGGCCTATTTCCAGGTTCGCCACGATGCGTCCCATCCGTTCATGGTGATCGCGGGCAATCACCGCGTCGTCGATCTGGGAACGAAATTCCTCGTGCGCCGCGATCCGGGACGGCTGGAAGTCGCGCTGGTGGAGGGCCGCGTGCGTTTCGAGGCGCAGCATTCGCCCTCGCAAAGCGCGCTGCTTCGCCCCGGCGATGTCGTCACCGCCACGGCGAGCACGATGTTCGTCACGCGCGAAACGAAAGCCTCGCTCGCGCGCGAACTCGCCTGGCGCCATGAAACGCTCGTTTTCGACAACATGACGCTCGCCGACGCCGCCGCCGAATTCAACCGTTACAACCAGCGCAAGCTCATCATCGCCGATCCGGCTGTGGCCGAGATCACCATCGTCGGCAAATTCCGCACGCGCGATGTCGAGCCCTTCGCGCGCGTCATCCGCAACGTTCTGGGGCTGAAGGTCGTGGCCAAGGGCGACGATTTCGTGATCTCGCGCTGAACGCGCATGAAAACAATGGGGGGATTATGATTGGATTGAGATATCTGACGGCGGCGTTGATCGCGGGCGCAAGCGTCATCGGATTTGCCGGCGCCGCGCAAGCCGACCGCTTCGATATTCCCGGCGGCGATCTCAAGGCCGCGCTCGACGCCTATACGAACCAGACCGGCGTCGAACTCGTGGTGGCGGGCGAGGCGGTCAAGGGCGTGCGCACGAACGGCGCGAAAGGCGAATTCACGGCCTATGCGGCGCTGTCGCGCATTCTGGCGGGCACCGGCTTCGTCATGCAGCGCGACGAATCCGGCGCGGTCGGCATCGTGCGCGGCCTCGACAAGGCGCCGCGGCGCACGGAGGCGGCCGGCCCTGCGCCCATGCGCATCGCCGCGGCCTCGTCGAGCGTCGAAACGATCGTGGTCACGTCGTCGAAGATCAAAGGCGACATTCAGACCGTTCCGATTGCGATCACCGCGCTTTCCCAGGAACAACTTACATCGCGCCAGATCGCGGGCGGCCCGGACCTCGTGAAAGAGGTTCCGAACCTCACTTTCACAAAGACGAATTTCACCGGCTACAACATTCAGATCCGCGGTATCGGCACCCAGGCGATCTCGGCGACCACCGATCCCGCCGTGGCCGTTGCATTCAACGACGTTCCGTTCCTGCGCAATCATTTCTTCGAGCAGGAATTCTTCGACGTCGCCCAGGTCGAAGTCGTGCGCGGGCCGCAAGGAACGCTGTTCGGCCGCAATGCGACGGCCGGCGTCGTCAATGTCATCACCGCCAAGCCGGCCGATCATTTCGAAGCCATGCTTTCGGCCGATTGGGGCAATTATTCCAACCGCCGCTACGAAGGCATGATCAATGTTCCCGTCTGGGACGACAAGATCGATCTGCGCGTGGC
>DATIZS010000135.1:0-5848 GCA_035516955.1 Rhizomicrobium sp. | reverse complement strand
GCCCGGACCCAAGCGCTATGTCGTCGAGGTGAGCGCGGACAACCGCATCCCGTTCCGGCGGATTCACGACGCGCTTCTGGGCGAAGCCTTCAAGATCGTCAGCCGCGAGGGCTTCGCGCGCCAGCCCGAGCCCATTGTCGTCTTCCACAGGCTGGGAGAGGACGGCAGTTACTATCACGTCTTGTTCTACGCCTACCCCAGCCGGATCGGCGTGCACGAATGCAAATCGATCATGCTGGAGGCCATGCTGAGTGTCATCCTGCAGAACAAGTTCTCTTCGCCCGTGCAGCAGCTGGAAATACAGCCGACGCCCGATTTCAATTTCTCGCTGGGCGAAAAGGAAACGCGCGCCGCGCTCGAACGCGCGCCCCTGTTCTCGCGCACGCTCAACTCCGAGCAGATCGCCGATCTCGCCGCGCAATGCGCCGTCTACGAACTTCCGAAGGGCGCGATACTGATGCGCCAGGGCGATCCGCCCGTGCATATGTATATCATCCTCGAAGGTGCGGTGAGCATTTCGATCGCCGGCGCCGACGGCAAGTCCCATGAAGTCGCCGTCTCGGCGACGGGCGACGCGGTGGGCGAGATGTCGCTGATGACGGGCGCGCCCAGAACCGCGACCGCCACCGCGCTTTCGGCGCTTCGCGTTCTGGAAATCACCAAATCCGGAATCGAATCGCTTCTGCAGAAGACGCCGGGGCTGGCCGAACGCTTCAGCGCCATCCTCGCTCAGCGCCAGCGTGAACTCGACCGCACGGCCGATCACGCCGCGCGCAAGCCTACGCCCGAAACCGATATCCTCGCGCGCATGAAGGCGTTCTTCTCGAACGCGCTGCGCATCGCTTCCTAAAGGCCCGCCGCGATCACCACGATCGCCATGTAGGTCAGCTGGTGGAAAAGCTGGTCGAGGCCGAAGACCGCCCAATAGGCCTTGTCGCGCTGCGTCCATCCGCCCGCGGAATCGATGCGGGCCTTGGCCCAGTCCAGATGGTAATGCAGCACGAATTCGCCCGCCGGGATGGCGGCCAAGAGGACCGGCTGGGCGGAGAGGATCAGAAGGGCCGGAATCGACAGCACCGCATGCAGGCCCGCATGCACCAGCCCGCCCGCCTTCAGGTAGCTCTTCTTGGCTTCGATCTGCCACTGATTCTGCAGGACAAAATCGCACAAATAGTGCTTGGCCTGCAGGGCCAGAAGCGCCAGAAGTACTGACGTCACCGTCATCGCGTTTCCTTCGTCCGTCCGAACCGCCGTTCCCGAAGCGTTATCGTGGATATGAATTCACAAAAATCAAGGAACCGGGCCTGCAGAAGCGCACACCCGAAAGGGTCCTGCCCCCTGGGGAAATTCGTTAATTTCGGCCCGCGGGAGGGTCTAAGATTGAGGCGGATCAAGGAAGCCGTCCGCCATCCATAGGATATGCCGAGGAGATTGCGGAAACGCCGCCGCGCCGGCGGAAGGGATTTGACGCCATGTTCCCCATCGCGCTCCGCCGCGAGATCATCGTTTTGCTCCTCGTCAAGGCGGCGCTTCTGACCGCGCTTTACGCTTTCTTCTTCTCGCCTTCGCACCGCATCGAGCCCACGCTCGCGCGGATGCAATCCCACCTCCTGAACGACACACGCTAGGGGAAACGCGCATGGACATTGTCGAGCTTTCGCGGCTGCAATTCGCGGTCACCGCGCTTTATCACTTCATCTTCGTGCCGCTGACGCTCGGACTTTCCATCCTGCTCGGCATCATGGAGACGGTCTATGTGATGACGAACAAGCCCATCTGGCGCGACATGGTGAAGTTCTGGGGTATCCTGTTCGGCATCAATTTCGCCATGGGCGTCGCCACCGGCATCACCATGGAATTCCAGTTCGGCACCAACTGGGCCTATTACTCGCAATATGTGGGCGACGTGTTCGGCGCGCCTCTGGCGATCGAAGGATTGATGGCCTTTTTCCTCGAAGCGACGTTCGTGGGGCTCTTCTTCTTCGCCTGGGAGAAGCTTTCCAAGGTGCAGCACCTGATCGCCACCTGGCTGCTCGCCATCGGCACAAATCTTTCGGCCCTTTGGATCCTGATCGCCAATGGCTGGATGCAATATCCGGTGGGCGCGAAATTCAACGTCGATACGATGCGCATGGAAGTGAGCGACTTCATGGCCGTGATCTTCAACCCCGTCGCGCAGGCGAAATTCGTGCACACGGTGAGCGCGGGTTATGTGACGGGCTCCGTCTTCGTGCTTGCCATCAGCGCGTGGTATCTTTTGCGCGGGCGGCATATCGCCTTCGCGCGGCGCTCGATGACCGTGGCGGCGAGCTTCGGACTCGCGTCCGCGCTTTCGGTCGTCGTGCTGGGCGACGAATCGGGCTACACCGCCGGCCAGAACCAGAAGATGAAGATCGCCGCCATCGAGGCGATGTGGCAGACGGAGCCGGCGCCGGCCTCTTTCACCCTCTTCGGTCTTCCCGATCTTGCCACCCACACCACGAAATACGAAGTGACGGTGCCCTGGGCGCTGGGCCTGATCGCAACGCGTTCCACCGACCGGCCGGTACCGGGCATCGACGATCTGGTGCATGACGCGTATCTGCGCATCAAGGATGGACTCATCGCCTACGACACGCTGCGCGCCATCAAGAAGTCGCCGCATGACGAGGCGCTTCGCGCCAGGCTCGAAAAGCATGTCGGCAATCTCGGCTACGCGCTGCTCTTGAAGCGCCAGCGTCCCGACATCGAAAATGCGACCGAAGCAGAGATCAACGCGGCAGCGGCGAGCACGATTCCCGATGTGCCGGTGCTGTTCTGGTCGTTCCGTTTCATGGTCGGGATCGGCTTTTTTCTCATCGCGCTGTTCGCGACCGCCTTCTGGTTTTCGGCGCGGCTTCGGCTCGACCGCTACAGATGGTTCCTGCGCGTGGCGTTCTGGAGTCTGCCGCTACCCTGGATCGCGGCCGAGCTCGGCTGGATCGTGGCCGAATATGGCCGCCAGCCCTGGGTGATCGAAGGCGTGCTGCCGACCGCGCTCGGCGTCTCCTCGACCGATACGGGCAATGTGCTCTTCAGCCTGCTCGGTTTCGCGCTTTTCTATTCGGCGCTGCTTGTCGTCGATCTCTTCCTTCTCACCAAATATATCCGCCTCGGGCCCGACGAAGCGCTGGCAAGCCCTGCGCCGCGCGCGGCCGCGGCGGCAGCGGAGTGATGCCCATGCTCGATTACGAAACGCTTCGGCTGATCTGGTGGGCGCTGCTCGGCATTCTTTTGATCGGCTTCGCGGTGATGGACGGGTTCGATCTCGGAACGGCGGCACTTCTGCCCTTCGTCGCGCGCAGCGATCTGGAGCGGCGCGTCGCCATCAACACGGTCGGACCCGTATGGGAGGGAAACCAGGTCTGGTTCATCCTGGGCGGGGGCGCGATCTTCGCGGCCTGGCCAACGCTTTATGCCGCGAGCTTCTCCGGCTTTTATCTGGCGATGTTCCTCGTTCTGGCGACGCTGATCCTGAGGCCCGTGGGCTTCAAATTCCGCAGCAAGATGGATTCCCCGCTCTGGCGCAGCGTCTGGGATTGGGCCTTGTTCATCGGCGGCGTGGTGCCGTCGCTGGTGTTCGGCGTGGCCTTCGGCAATCTCTTTCTCGGCGTGCCGTTCGGCTTCGATTCCGATCTGCGCTTTCATTCCACGATTTCGCTGATCTCGCTGCTCAATCCGTTTGCGCTTCTGGTGGGGCTGGTCAGTCTCGCCATGATCGCGATGCACGGCGCGGCCTGGCTGAACCTGAAAACCGAAGGCGCGGTGCAGGCGCGGGCGCGCGCGATTCTGCCCATTGCGGCGGTCGCCTATGGGCTATTCTTCGCGCTCGCGGGCTTCTGGCTTTCGCGCCTCGATGGCTACGCGATCATCGGCGCCATCGCCCATGACGGAGCTTCCAACCCGATGGCCAAGACGGTGGCGCGCACCGCCAGCTGGTACGCCAATGCGAATTCATGGCTGTGGCTGCCGGTGGCCGTCGCGTTCCTGGGTGCTGCCGGCGCCATCGTCTGGCGCAAACGCCCATTGGCCGCGTTTCTCTGTTCGGCCCTGGTTCCGGCGGGAACCATCGCCGCGGCGGGCGCGGCGCTCTTTCCATTCCTCATGCCGTCTTCGTCCGAACCGGATGCGAGCCTGACGGTATGGGATGCCTCGTCGAGCGCGCTCACGCTCGCCATCATGCTGGGCGCGGTGGCGATCTTCCTGCCGATCATTCTTGTCTATACCGGCTTCGTCTATCGCGTGCTGCGCGGACCGGTGCGCGAGGCCGATGTGCGCGAGAATTCCAAGACAGCCTATTAGGAGGCGACGATGTGGTATTTTTCCTGGGTGCTGGGGCTCGGCTTCGCCGTGACGCTGGCGGTGCTCAATGCCATGTGGCTCGAAATCCGCGCCGAAGGCGGCGATTGAACGCGGAAGAAGACCCGGCCTTGCAGTACTTCGATCCCGAAATCGTGGTGCGCTGGCCGGCCGGGAAATCGATCGCTCTGGCCGAACGCGCGCCGATCCGGCAACCGGGCTGATTCGGTAAGAAAAGGCGGCGAGGGGGCCCGCCGCCTTCTTATGTCCACAAAAACGCGCGGACTTCAGAAACCGATGCTGATGCTGGCAAAGGGTCCGTTGAAGCTGCGATCCTCTTTCTTCGATGCATCGATGCCGCCGTCGATCGCGCCGAAGAAATAATCGGCGCGATAGCCGAGCGAGACCTTCGCATTGCTGTAGCGCAGCGACAGCGCCGCATAACCGCCGAGATTGGGAACGGTCACGTTCTTGCTGCGCGAGGGCGATGCGGCGGTGTGATAGACAGTGTAGCGGTAGGCGGGATAGAAATAGTACTTGGCCGAATATTCCTGATAGGTCGCCGTCTTGTGATGCTGGACTTTGGTGCGCTGGCGTCCGAAGAGAAGCGCACCGTTCACGCCCCAGTCGAGCGAGATCGCGCCGTCGGTTTCGTTGCCGGCGAGATTGGCCGACGCATCCCAGGAGATCGCCGGACCGATGCCGGTGAATTTGCGCTTAGCCTGGAAACCGGCGTTGAAGAGATAGTAGCTGGACGGGACATTGGGCGTCACGGAATGCAAATTGAGGCTGGTGCGCGAATTGAACTGCGCGTAGCGCACGCCCGCGCTCAGAACCGAGCTTCCTTCGTGTCCGAACATGCCGAGTCCGAAATCCTTGCCGGCCTCGAAATCCACGATGAAGTGCTTTTCGCTGCTCGAGCCTTTGGCGCTCTGGATTCCCGTGTAGTATTTACTCCAATATCCGCCAGTGTGCTTGGTGTATTGGTGCTTCGCTTCCGAGCGATGGGTTTTGCCATAGAGGATGCCGAGCGAGACGATCCAGTCGGAATCGGAAGGCTGAAGCGTGATCTTCGCGCCCTCGTCCCATTCCGAAGGCGGCCTCTTCCTCGCGATCTTCGAGGCTATGTCGAACTGGGAGTTGAGCACGAAAGGCGGCGTGTACGCCACTTCGTTGTCGGAGAGCAGCGAGAACTGGCCTTCCGCTTCCAGCCAGATTACAGGGCGGGAGGTGTCGTCCGCGCGAGCCGCGTCCGTCGAGGAGAGATAGGCCGCAAGCGCCGCCGCGGAAACGCCGGTGAGCAGTTTCCAGTGGATGGTCGCCCGGTTGTCGGTGCTGACGATCAATTCGCTCATCGTTTCCCCCCTCAGAAGTTCTTCGTGACGCGCACGCCGTAGAGGCGCGGATCGGTCACGAAGATGTTGGTTGTCAGTGCCGTATCGTCTGAGTTGAGGAACGCGCCGGTGATCGCCGTCACGTTGAACACGTTCTTGACGTAGCCCATGACCTGCCAGCCGTCGGAGCTGGTGAA
>DATIZS010000134.1:0-2539 GCA_035516955.1 Rhizomicrobium sp. | reverse complement strand
ATTCTCGCTGACCGCCGCGAGGTCGTCGCCGGAGCTGAGGCTGCAATTGAGCGACGCGAAGATACCGGTGCTGACGCCGCCTTCGCGCGTGAAGAAGCCGTGGCGCACCGGCCCGCCAAACAATCCCGAGCGAACGATCATGCGGCTGCTCCAAATCCTGCCGGCACCGGTCCGCCCTTTTGCGTCAGCGCGAGCACCTTGAACAAGGTGCCCATCGCCGCCGGCTCGATCAAGCGCCGGCAGCCGCTGCGGATCGCACTCTGCTGTGCGGGCGTGGCATATTTGAGCAGCGCCGCCTCGCGCGCTTCGATACCGAGGCTAACGAGGAACGCGCTCTGGTTCATCGGGCCGTGCACCTGCGCGTCGCCGCCCCGAGCGACTGTCGCGATCGCCTCGAAATCGACATGCGCGGTGAGATCGGCATCGCCGGGACTGTCGAGGAACGACACCGGGCGATGATGTCGCAAGGCCTGCAGCGTGTCGCCGAACGCGGTCGGGTAATAGCCGTAATCGATGAACAGCGCCGTGCCGCCGGCCCGGGCGATGCGGCGCGCGATCCAGCGTGCGAAGGCTAGGGCGGTAGGGCATACTTCTTTGATCGCGCCGTCGGGCGTATCGGGCGCTGCTTCGCCGGCAGCTTCGCGCGCGATCACCAGCGCGGCGCCGTTGCCGTCCACCGCAATCTTGCGCTCCTGCATCTGGCCGGCGTGGCATTCGAATTGCGCGATCGGCAGTGCATCGAGGAATTCATTCGCAACCAAGAGGATCGGTCCCGCGGGCAAACCCGTGATCGTCGCGTGGAGCTGCGGCGCAAAATCGGCGAGCTTCTGGCGCTGCGCGTGGCGCAGCACCGGGCTCATCTCGACGAGATGCAGCTTCAGTGCCCCATGAAAGCCCGGCACGCGCTTGGTCGCGCGCAGCGCATCGGCCATCAGCGTGCCGCGACCGGGGCCGAGCTCGACGAGCAGCACCGGATCGGGCGCGCCCATGCGCTGCCAGTAATCGGCGCACCACGCGCCGATCAGCTCGCCGAAGATTTGGCTGATCTCGGGCGCGGTAATGAAATCGCCGGCGGCGCCGAACGGATCGCGCGTCGCGTAGTACTGCGCGTTGCAATCGCGCATGTACTCGGAAACGGAGATCGGGCCGTGCTGGCGGATGCGCGTTTTGAGGCGCACGGCAAAATCGTCGGCTAGCGCGCCGCTCACGTTTCGGGTTTCGCGCGCCAGATGAGATAGAGGCCGAGCAGGAATACGGGGATCGAGAGCAGCTGGCCCATGGTCGCGCCAAACCAGAGGAACCCCAAAAATGCGTCCGGCTCGCGGAAGAATTCGCAGAAGATGCGCGCGCAGGCGTAGCCAATCAAGAAGATGCCCGAAACTATCCCGGGCTTTTCGCGGGCGCGCGTGAAGCGCACGAAATAGAAGAGGATCAGGAGGAGGACGAGGCCTTCGAGCCCGGCTTCGTAAAGCTCGCTCGGATGCCGCGGCGTCGGCACCCGATCCGGCGCTCCGGGAAAAATCACGCCCCATGGCACATCGGTCGGCCGGCCCCACAACTCGCCATTCACGAAATTCGCGACGCGGCCGAAGAAGATGCCGATCGGCACGGCGCTGGTGATGATGTCGGAAAAGGCGAGCAGGGCCAATCCGCGCTGGCGACAGAACAGCACGAGCGCTGTAAGCACGCCGAGCGCACCGCCATGGAACGACATCCCGCCGTGCCACAGCTGCAGGATCTCGCCCGGATTCTGGAAATAGAAATCCGGCTTGTAGAACAGCACGTAGCCGAGCCGGCCGCCAAGCACGACGCCAAGCGTCGCCCAGACCAGGAAATCGTCGATCGCCGCCGGCGAGGCGACGGCGGGCGGGCGTTTGGCGACCCAAAGGCAGTAGCGCCAGCCGATCAGCAGCCCGACGATATAGGCGAGCGCGTACCAGCGGATCGCGAAGGGGCCGATCGCGACCGCGACCGGATCGAAATCGGGGAACGGGATCGCCAGCATCAGCGATAGGGGTCAGCGATAAGCATCTGGGCCGGCGAGAAAGGTCTGGACGTAATCGCGCACGCCCTCCTCGAGCGAGGTCGGTGCGGCGTCAAAACCGGCGCGCTTGATTCGTTCCATCTTGGCTTCGGTGAAGTACTGGTATTTGTCGCGGATCTCGAGCGGCGTATCGATGAATTCGATCAGCGGCGCAAGGCCGAGCGCGCGGTAAACCGCGCTCGCCAGATCGGCAAAGCTGCGCGCCTGTCCAGTGCCGGCGTTGAAGAGGCCGCTGACGTCGGGATGGTCGTAAAGCCACAGCATCTCCGCGACGCTGTCGCGCACATGGACGAAATCGCGCTTCTGGCCGCCATCGGGAATGCCGGCGCGGTGCGAGCGGAACAGCCGGCAGGGCTCGCCCGCTTTGGCGCGCGGGAAGATTTGCGCAACCACGCTCTTCTGCCCGCCTTTGTGATATTCGTTCGGGCCGTAGACATTGAAGAATTTGAGCCCCGCCCATTGCGGCGGGCGCGGCGCGTCGCGCTCGATTAGCCG
>DATIZS010000133.1:0-3861 GCA_035516955.1 Rhizomicrobium sp. | reverse complement strand
ACATGATCGGGCTCTACGCTCTTTCCAGCGCGTATCCGTGTGCACCACCAAATTAGGACACTACCACCCCCTTGAACCGTGCCGGTCGAATCCCCATTTCGCTTAAATCCCGAGAATTTCGTTCGAAGAGGTGCTCCGGCGTTTCCCGCCGGCGAAAGATCTACATTTTGTATTCGGCTTCGGCCGTCGGCATATGCCGAACATTCCGTAAGGAGGAGTCTGTCCAAATCGACCTGCATTTTTGAATTCGTCATCCTTCGGGGCTCGCCTTCGCTGCGCGTCGGCTCGCACCTCAGGATGACGACAGGGCGATGGCGTCATGCTGAGGTGTCCGCGCGAAGCGCGGCCCCGAAGCATGACGATGCGTTTTGAAAAACGCGAAAATGAACGGCGCCCGGACTCCGTCCGAATCGACCCGCGAATCCGAAATTCAATGCACGAAGACGCGCACTTCGCTCGCCGTGATCGAAGGATCGGTGGCCGATGAGATCCCGAGCCGCGACGCCGGCACGCCCATATCCATCATCGTGCGCAGCACGTCCTGGGCGTGGCGCTGGGCATTGGTCTGCGCCATCTGGACGGCGGCGAGCGTTCCGCGCGTGGGCGACACCGCCACGATGTCGAAGGCCGCCGTCGGGCGAGCCTGCAGCGCCTGCGACACCGCCGTGTAGAGGATCTGCTGATATTGCACGTCGGGGCGATCGAATTTGATCGTCACCAGCGCCGTCTCGCCCGCGGGCCCTTCGCCGGTTCCCGTGGCGAGCATGGTCGAGCCGAGATCGGCGCCGTAAAGCTCGCCGTTCTTGATGGCGGAGGCGAGCACCGTCAGATTGGCGCGCTCATTGGCGACATATGTCGTCTGGCGCTGCACATCGTCGGTGACTTCGCGCAGCAGCCGGTCGATGAGCACGATGATCTGGCCGGTCTCGTCCTCGAGCACGGAAAGCTGGCGGTGATCCTCGTCCACCGCGCCCGAGACGTTGAAGGTGGCCTGTATCGTGTTGAGTTCGAAATGGGCGCGCGAGGAATCGTTGCCGATGTCGGTGCCGAGCGCATTGAGCGCATTGATGTTGGAGGTGAGCGTGTCGAGAGCGGCTTGCGCGACGTTCCACTCCTTGACGAGATCGGGATTGCCGCGCGTGGTGCCGATCTGGAGGTGCATGGTGATGCGGGCTTTGGAGTCGTGATAATAGGTCGCCGCCTTCTCGGCGATGGAGCGCAACTGGGCGAGCCTCGCCGCATTGCTCATGAGCTTGTTCTGCAGCGCCGTCAGATCGCTTCTGAGCCCCGCGATCTGGGTGGAGACGGCGGTGCCCGTATTGGCGCCGCCCTGGATCTGGATGGGCGTGATCGTCGTGCCCGGCATGGCGGCTTGCGGCTGGGGCGCATAAGCCTGCGGTCCGGCCTGATACGCGCCTTCGCCCACGATCTGCTGTTCGGGCGCGGGCCCGATGCCGGCATTGGCCTGGCTCTGCGGCGCGGGCGTGCTTTCTTCGTCCCCGCCGCCGAAGAGCGCGTCGTCCAGTCCACCGCAGGCCGAAAGCCCCAACCCCATCAGCAGGCAAGCGGCAAGGAGCGCCGCGGACCGCCTGGACCCAGAAAATACCGGCATGTTTTCGATCTCTCCGCTCCGGCGGCGCGAAACCGCCGACCCAGCGTCAACGCCCGCGCAAGCCCTACCCCCGGAAAATCAGGACTGCGGCGCAAAGTCTTAACCAGCGGCCCTCGCGGCGACAAGGGCGCAAGATGCGGCAAATCGGGGAAAAACTCGTTGGGAGCCGGGCCTTTGGCGATTTGTAATCCTGGGGCTTGCGCGCGCGGCGACGTCCCGGCGCCGGCGCGGCGGAATCGCAACCCCTGGCCCGGCAAGACGCGCCGCCGGCGGGCCTCAGAGCCCGGGATTTCAAGCGCCCGCGCTTGCCATTATGAATGTGTCTGAATAGGTTCACCGCCCGTTTCGCCGACGGCCACGCACCGGTAGCTCAGCTGGATAGAGCACCAGACTACGAATCTGGGGGTCAGGAGTTCGAATCTTCTCCGGTGCGCCAGCTCTTGAGCTTTATCGCGGGCGCCCATCGATCGGCGTTTCCGGAAACGACAATTCGTGGCGCGAGCGCCATTCGGGCCTGACGTAATTGACGATGATCGAGCGGCGGACATAACCCATCGGCCGTGCTTCGAAACCGTGCCATGTATCGCTTGCGGGAACGAAAGCGAAGCCCTGGTTGAAGCCGGAAGGCGCGCGGGCGACGCGGTTTTTTGAATTGTCGTAGATGTCGGTGCCCCAATTTTCTGCTCCCGGCGCATCCGAAAGGAAAACCGAGAGCGTCATAAGCTTGGCGCCGATGTCGGTGTGGGGTTCGAGCCAGAAGCCGTCGCGATCCTGGCAATATTCGATGCGCAGATACGAGCCCGAGAAATCCACGCCCATCTCGCGCGCGAGAAGCGACACCGTCGCCGGCTCCTGGAAGGCGCGGGCCACGTCATCGCACACAGGATATGCCGCGCGCATTTCCGGCGAGAAGAACGAGCGTGTGCTGTTGTGTGTATCGCGCCGGCCTTGCGTATCGCCGATGACCGGCGCCGAAACCGGCAAATCGGCAATCATTTTGGCGGCCGCCGGCGGCAACGCATCGTCGAGCAGCCAATGGCGGTACGGCTGCGCTCTTCGTTGCGCGGCGCGCCACGCGGACGCGAACCATTCGGCGGTCGCATCGCCCGCCTCCTGCCGGGCAACCGCTTCACGCCGCTTTTTCATCGGGCCCACTTGCGGAAAATTTGGAGACGAATTTCTTCCAGCGCATGGAATTGCGATGGCGGTCGGCTTCGGCGTCGCGGATCGCTTCATCCGTGCAGTAATTGACCATCACGCAGCGCCGGCGCCCCGCAAACGGCTTGTGGCCATGCCAGGAATTCTCCTGCACCTTGAAGCAGACGAGCGTGCCGGCATCGGGCGGAACTTCGGCGGCGTAATCTTCGATGTCGTTGCCCGAGCGCAGGATGCGCAAGCGTCCGCCCGGCGGATCCCAGGGCTCGTTGAGATAAAGAAGGAGCGTGGCGAGCTTGTAGGCGGAATCGGTGTGGATGCGCCCGTCGCGCGTGCGGCAGCGGCTGCGCAGGGTGACAAGCGCGGGCCGGCCCGAAAGGTCCACGCCAAGCTTCTCGCCGACGAGTTCGCGCAGAGCCTCGCCTTCCATATCGGCCAGAAGCTCCGCGAGTGCCGCGCCGTAAGGCGCCGCATCCGGCATGAACACCCCGCCGACATCGAGCGAAGGGTAATCGGCGATCACTCGCGCCGCGTTTGCCGCGCCGAGAAAATTGCCGACGATCAAGTGCGGATAAGGGTCCGGGCGGGCCCGCGCGGCACGGATGCTGTCCAGATCGACGATCATGAATGCTCGCGAACGACGCCGCTTCCGGTCATGAGACGGCGCCGATGGCCGCGATCCCCACCGGCCGAACACGGCGCAACTGGATGAAATTTTGTTGAGGAAATTTCCCGACGGCGGGTGGGGAAGGCGCGCCCGCGCGGCGTCATGGCTCGAGGGGTTGTTGTCGTTCCGGTGCCGGAGTTCCGATGGCGTTCTCTACCGTTGAGGCCGGTCGCGACCGGTTTGGGCCGCCGGCCGTCGCGTCTTGGCGGCCGATCGCAGCCGCGCTTTCAAAACCCGCCAATGCCGTTTTCCTGCTGATCGTCGCGGGAAGTGTGATCCGCGTCGCGATGGCGGCCGCGGTCGGGCTCGGCAGCGACGAATCCTACGCGGTGGCGAATGCACGCATGCTTGCGCTTTCTTATGTCGATTATCCGCCGCTTCATGCCTGGCTCGTTTGGGCATGGGTGTCGCTAACCGGTTCCGAGGC
>DATIZS010000132.1:0-8627 GCA_035516955.1 Rhizomicrobium sp. | reverse complement strand
CGGCGGACGAGGCGGGAAAATATTTTCCCCTCAGCCTCGCGGCCGAAGGCTCGGCCACGATCGGCGGCAATCTTTCCACCAATGCCGGCGGGGTGAACGTGCTGCGCTACGGCTCGGCGCGCGATCTGGTGCTCGGGCTTGAGGTCGTGCTGGCCGATGGAAGCGTGCTCGATCTGCTGCGCACGCTGCGCAAGGACAATACGGGCTACGATCTCAAGCAGCTTTTCATCGGCGCCGAAGGCACGCTCGGCATCATCACCGCCGCCGCGCTGAAGCTCTTTCCAAAACCGAAATCGCGCGTCACCGCTTTTGCCGCCGTACCCTCGCCCGAAGCGGCCATCGCGCTGCTCAACCGTCTGCAGGATGAAACCGGCGGGCTGATCTCCGCTTTCGAGCTGATCCCGCGCATCGGTCTCGAATTCGTCTTGAGACACATCCCGGAGACGCGCGATCCGCTCGCCGCGCGCTCGCCCTGGTATGTGCTGATGGAAGCGACCAGCGCATCCGCATCGCTGAAAGAGCCGGTCGAGAACGCGATGGGCCGCGCCATCGACGCGAACCTCGCCACCGACGCCGTCTTCGCGACGAACGAGGCGCAGGCGGCGGCGCTCTGGCGCCTGCGCGAAAGCCTCTCCGAAGCGCAGAAGCACGAAGGCGCCTCGATCAAGCACGACGTGTCGGTGCCCGTGCGCGCCGTTCCGGAATTGCTGACGCGCGGCATCGCCGCCGTCGGGAAGATCGCGCCCGGCGCGCGGCCCGTGCCCTTCGGCCATCTGGGCGACGGCAATATCCATTTCAATTTCAGCGTGGCGCAAGGCGGCGATGACGATGCCTTCCTCGCCAGATGGAGCGAGGTGTCCCGCGCCGTGCACGACATCGTCCATGCGCTCGGCGGCTCGATCAGCGCGGAGCACGGGCTCGGCGTGATGAAGCGCGACGAGATCCTGCGCTACAAATCGCCCGTCGAGATCGAATTGATGCGCACGCTGAAGCGCACGCTCGATCCGAACAATATCTTGAATCCGGGCAAGGTCGTGAAGCTATAAACCGGCGAGTGCGTTACGCCGCTTCCTGCAATCCGCTTTCGTTCGAGGCCGGTTTGGCCGCGGGCAGGCCGATGAGGCTCCTGGCGGCCGGCCTCGCATTCGATACCGCGCTCAGGATCGCGGTGATGACGGTCGCGGCATAGGGCATCGACTGGATCGCCAGCATCACCATCCAGAGCATCGCGGCGGGATCGTCGAAGCCGCGGTCGAACACCATGGCGACCAGTGCCATGCAGCAGAGCGAAAGCAGCGTCACTTCCTGCCAGGTCTGGCGCAGCACCTGGCTCAACATCGCCGGATCCTGGCATTTTGGCGTGCGCAGGAACGGCTTGTGCGAGGTGAAGACGCCGGCGATCACCGCCTTGCCCACCGTGTGCGTGAGCGCGAGGCCCGCGATCGATGCGATCACCGCGCCGAAAAGGCCGGAGCGCACCTTCTGCGGATAAAGCAGGAAAGTCTTGAGCGTCTTGGCGGTGAAGAGCGCGAGCGCCGCCGCCGAAAGCGCCATCATCGGCACGTCGAAATAGCGCGGCGCCACCGTCATCAGCAGCGTCCAGATCAGCGCGAAGAGCGTGACCACGAGCCCGAGCCCGTCGGAAATCCACGGCAGCCAGCCCGAGAGGAATTGATAGCGCTGCGCCCAGGTCAGCTTGGTGCGGCCGAAGAACATCGCGCCCATATGGTGCTTCATGATCTGCATGGCGCCATAGACCCAGCGATAGCGCTGGCTCATGAACCCCGCGAGCGTGTCGGGCGTCAGCCCCTTGCCCATGCTTTGGGGAATATAGGCGGCGCTGTAACCGGCCTCGAACAGCTTCAATCCGAGTTCGGTATCCTCGGTGATGCACCATTCGCTCCAGCCGCCCACTTCGGCCAGCGCATCCTTGCGCACGATGGTCATGGTGCCGTGCTGGATGATGGCGTCGTGTTCGTTGCGCTCGACCATGCCGATATGGAAGAAGCCGCGATATTCCTCGTAGCACATGGATTTGAAGATATTGGCGTGGCCGTCGCGGTAATCCTGCGGGCCCTGCACGAGCGCCACTTCGGGCGACGCGAAGAAGGGCAGCGCGCGCCGCAGCCAGAACGGCTCGACCTGATAATCGCTGTCGATGACGGCGACGTAGCGCGCGTCCAGATCGGTCAGTTCCAGCGCCTTGTTGAGCGCGCCGGCCTTGAAGCCGTCGAGCTTGTCGAAATGGTAGAAGCGGAAGCGCGGGCCCAGCGCGCGGCATTGCTCCTCGACGGGGCGCCAGACGCTCGCGTCTTCGGTGTTGTTGTCGATGACGATGATCTCGCAATTCTCGTAATCGAGCCGCGCGAGCGCGTTCAGCGTCTGGATCACCATGGCGGGCGGTTCGTTGTAGCAGGGAACGTGGATCGAGACGCGCGGGGAATGCTCGGGGATCGACGCGCGCAGCACGCGCCGCTCCATGCGCCACAGGCTCGCGGCGAGTTCGATGCCTTCGGTCAGGATCACGGTGGAGGCCAGGAACACCAGCGGCACCATCGCCGCGATCATGGCGATGTCGGAGGGCTCGATATATTCGAGCGACGTCGCATCGATCAGCACCAGCACGCCGGTCGTGACCAGCGCCACCAATCCTCCCATCACGAGATAGCCCGGCTGGCGCACGCGCGGCATGCGCCCGAGGATCAAAAGGCCGAGCAGCAATGAGACGATCGCGGCGCCAGACGCATAGCTGCGCCATTCGGGGAAGTTGCGCAGCATGCCGGCGAAGGCGAATTTCGGATTGCCCCGCGCGTCGAACAGGCCCCAATAGGCGCCGACCGCGCCTTCATTGCCGCCCTTCCAGGGCTGGTCATAGCCTTCGATCAGATAATAATCGTAGCCCTTCTCCATCGCGAGCTGCACGAAATTGCGCACGAACCACGCCTGATTGGCGAGCGAGGCTTCGGCATTGCCGCGCGTGCGCCCTTCCGAGGGCCAGCCCGCTTCGCCGATCACGATGGGCATGCCGGGAAACTGATCCTGGATATGGCCGTAGGCATGCTGCAGGAAGACGAGCGAATCCTTCACGCCCACGCCTTCCCAATAGGGCAGCAGATGGATGGTGATGAAATCGACGTTCTTGGCGAGATCGGGATTGAGCAGCCATGTCGACCAGGGCTCGGCCGTCGAGACCTTGATGCGGTTGGGAAGGGCCGCGCGCACGCGCGCGATATAGGCGTTCAACTGATCGACGGTGACGTCGCCGCGCAGGATCGCTTCGTTGCCGACGAAAACGCGATCGATCGTGCGCCGGTTGGCGAGCGCGACCTTGATGCCCTTGTCGACTTCCTTCTCGTTCTGGTCGAGGTCGGGACCGATCCAGATCCCGAGCGAAACGGTGAGGCCGTAGCGCCGCGCGATCTCGGGCACGCGGTCGAGGCCGTTCGCCACCGTGTAGGTGCGGATGCGGCCCGTGAGCTGCGACAGTTGCTTCATGTCGCTGTCGATGCGGCCTGGCGCGATCGTCTCGTGCTGTTTCTCGGTGAAGAGGTGGCTCGGGCTATAGGAGATGCCGCGCACGAGCCCGTCCCAGTCGGGCGCGATCACCTGATAGTCGCGGCTCGCCCAGAACAGCGCGCTCGCGCTCACCACGAGCAGAAGCGCAATGGCGATGCGGGCCTGGCCGCGTGGAATGGCGCGCAACCACTTCGAAATCATCGTGACCTGAACCCCACCAACCTCTTTATGCGGAGCATTCTAGCAGCTAAACGCGGCGCCCGCGCGGTCGTGCCCGATTTTCTATTGACTGTCGTCGTCATCCGCCTGGGGATGCTTCTCGGGCGGCAGGACCTTGATCAGTTCCAGATCGAAGACCAGCGTCTGGTTGGGCGGAATGGCGCCGTCGCCCGCGCCCCGCGCCCCATAGGCGAGATTGGCCGGGATGACGAGCTGCCAATGGTCGCCCTCGCGCATGATTTCGAGGGCTTCCGTCCAGCCGGGGATGAGCTGGTCCACCGTGAAGGTGGCCGGGTAGCCGGGCTCGGTCGAGTCGAAGACCGTGCCGTTGATCAGGCTGCCCGAGTAATAGACCTGGACCTTGTCGGTGGGGCCCGGCCGCTGGCCGAAGCCGCTTTTGATGATCTTGTACTGAAGCCCGCTGGGGGCGACCGTGACACCCGGCTCTTTGGCGTTGTTGGCGAGATAGGTCGCATTGGCCTCGGGGCTGAGGGCGGAGCTGGCCGCATAGGCCGGCATCACGATCAGGGCTGCGAGGGCCGCAACCACGGCACCGAAACGAATCATGGGGTGAAATCCTCCTTGGCGGGTCGGGGGACCTAGGACTTTGATATGGCGAAGTTGGGGCGGGCGCGCCCTCCCGACTCCTCAAATAGCACAAGAGGCATGAGGCGTAACGGGTTGATTTCGGCCATGATTGCCTTAACCAAACCGGCAATGAACGAAAGCCTTCCGAAGATCGGGGTGGGCGCGGTGATCTGGCGCGGGCCGGACGCGCTGCTCCTCATCCGCCGCGGGAAAGAGCCGCTGCTGGGCCAATGGAGCCTGCCCGGCGGCACGCTCGAGCCGGGCGAGACGCTGAGGGCCGCGCTCGCCCGCGAGGTGGCGGAGGAGACGGGTCTCGAAATCGAGATCGGCGATCTGATCGATGTGGTGGACGCCATCGGCCGGAATGCCGACGGCACGCTGGCCTGGCATTATGTGATCGCAGATTTCAGCGCCCGCTGGCTCGCCGGCGAAGCGGCGGCGGCCTCCGACGTTCTCGAATGCCGCTGGGTTTCACCGGAGGAAGCAATTCGGCTCGTAAGCTGGGACGAAACGCGGCGCATTATCCGGATGAGTGCGAAGCGGATGTGGGGATTTGACAACCCACTCGCTGTCGTGGCCCGTAAAAGCGGGCCTTGACAATTCTTTGTTTCAATTCCCCCTGAGCAATCGCCCCAGCCACGAACGCTTGCGCTCGTCCTTCTTGCCGATGCGCAAACTCATGGGCGCGGTGTCCGCCGGCGCACTGGTCCGCGCGATTTTCTTTTCCGGCATGGCGATGCGCGGCGGCGCGACATCGCCGATCACGAAGGTCGTATGCGGCATCGGCGTCATGTTGCTGACGCCCACAAGTTCCGGCACAGGCCCGATGCCCAGGTTCATATATTTCTTCGACCAGGCTTCGCCGGGCGCGATCACGCTCATGCGCGGCGACTGGATGGGCGGCTCGCCCATCTGCTGCGCCTTTACATTGCGGGCGACATCGGCGAAGCGCTCCGCGCCTTGCGCAAGCGCGCTTTGTCCCTTCGAGAGCTTTTCCATCGCTAGCCTCCCTTGGCGTGCCAGGTAAATCCGTTTTCGCGGGTGATGATGGCGACATCGATGGCGCCGCCCACCGTTTCCTTCTGCGCCGTGATGCGCTTCTTGAAGACGTTGAGGCCGACGAGCTGGCGCGCGGTGTCGCCGAGTTCGGTGCGGCCGGCGATCTCGAGCACGCGCAGCACCGGATTGATGAAGGCCTGCTGCTGATATTGCGAAATCGCCTGATGGAAGGCTTCGAAATAGCGCGGCACGAAATCGTTCTGGAATTTCTGGCGCACGGTCTCGCGCGTGGACGGATCGGCGCCAGGAAAGGCGCCCACGAGCTGATCGACAAGCCCGTGCATCATCATGCGGAAGCCGCCATAGAGCCTGCGCTCGAGATTGTAGTCGATGCCGCGGATGAAGGCATTGGTGACTTCGCTGTCGGCGAAGACGCGGATGCGCGAGCGGTGTTCGGTATCGATCACGTCGTGGCTGGCTTCGGCGCGCTTGACGACGCCGCAGACGATGGCCGAGACGAAATAGGTGACGAGTGCCGGATATCGGTCCTCCGCGCCGAAGCCCGCGAAGACGAGGCCCGAAACGTCTTCGAGAAAAAGATCCTTCACGACGCAAAAGACCGCGATGTCCTGAAGCCGCGCCTGCGACTGATGCGAAAGCCCGAAGGGCGCGAAGCCGTATTGGATCAGCTCCGCGATCATCTTGCCGTGTTCGGAAAGCACGCGCTTGCCGAATTCCGCTGGAAAGCAGGAAAGATCGGGGCGCGGAGTGCCGTCGGGACGGAACTGGTAATCGCGCCAGATCGTGTCGATGGCGTGTTCGAGGACGGCGGTGTCGTCGCCCGCCCCCGCCCCGCTGTCGCGCAGGTATTGCGCGAAATTGAAGACGTAGCGGAACACCGAGGCGAGCAGGCGCTTGTAATCGTCCTGCTGGCGCTTGCCGGCGAAGAGTTCGTCCATATGGTCGAGCGCATTGGTGAAATGCACCGCGCAGTCGCGCAGATGGGCGAAGGCGTCGGGCTTCTGCGTCTTCTGGTAATGCTCGATCAGATGGTCCCAGGGATGGCCCAGCATGTCGGCGACGCCGAAGAACATGAGGCCGATGGGCCTGCCCTCGATCAGATTGAAGAGCTTGCGCTGCTCGTTGCGCACCACCACGGTCCCGCCGTCGATCAGCGTCACCGCGGAATCGGCTGCGAGCGCAACCGCGCGCTGGTTCATCACCGCGATCTCGGACGTCATCCCGACCAGCCCCTGACCGGCCCTTTACGCGGGCCCTTGGCCAAAGCATGTCACAGGGATGCGCGGAATGGGAAGGCCGCGCGCGAACATGGTTATTGGCGCGATTGCCCGGAAAACTGGCTCGGTCTAGCGTCGGCGGCGCGATATTCAGGAGATTGTCACATGTACAAACCCTTCGATCTCACGGGAAAAGTGGCGCTCGTCACCGGCGGCAATGGCGGCATCGGGCTCGGCATGGCGGACGCGATGGCGCAAGCGGGCGCCGATCTCGTCGTCTGGGGCACCAACGAGGCGAAGAATGCGGATGCGAAAAAGCGTCTGACGGCTTATGGCCACCGCGTCGTCGCGCGCAAGGTGGATGTGTCGAAGGAAGAAGAGGTCGTCGAAGGCATGAAGGCGGCGGTGGCGGAAATGGGACGGCTCGATTGCGTCGTCGCCAATGCCGGCATCGGCGGCGGTTCGCCGCTGGTCGAGATGACGACCGCACTCTTCCGCAAGGTGCATGCCGTCAACGAGGAAGGCGTATTCTGGACGTTCCGTGAAGCGGCCAAGCACATGATCGAGCGCGCGAAGGCCGGCGATGCCAATGGATCCTTGGTGGTGGTCGCGAGTACGGCAGGCATCGAAGGTGCGGCGCGCAATTCCGCCTATGGCGCGTCCAAGGGTGCCGTGATGTCGATGGCGCGGGCGCTGGCGGTGGAGCTGGCGCGTTACGGCATCCGCGTGAATTCGATCGCGCCGGGCTGGATTGCGACCGACATGACGGCCGGTGCGCAGTCAAACCCGGTGTTCACGGAAAAGGTGATCCCGCGCATTCCGGCGCGCCGCTGGGGACAGCCGGAAGATTTCGGCGGGATCGCGGTTTATCTGGCGAGCGACGCGTCCGCCTATCACACCGGCGAGGCGTTCGTGATCGATGGGGGCTACACGAAGTTCTGATCTCCAAAATTGTCATCCCGGGCGAGCGCAGCGAGACCCGGGACCCACCCCGACGCTTTCACGGTGGGTCCCGGCTCTCGCGATGCGCACGCATCGCTCGGCCGGGATGACAAAGAGTGCGGCAAGTTCGCAAAGCGGAACCCACGTCATCTTGCGAAAGGACGGCACAGGGATAATCCTCTGACAATCCGTCAGGAGCGCCGCCCATGACCATCCACACGCCGATCTGCGACATGCTCGGCATCAAATATCCGATCATGCTCGCGGGCATGGGCGGGGTGTCGTTCGCTGAATTGTGCGCGGCGGTCTCGGAAGCCGGCGGCTTCGGCACGCTCGGCATGGCGGGCCGGCCGATGGCCGAGATCAAGCAGGAGATCAAGAAGGTCCGCGATCTCACCGACAAACCCTTCGGCGTCGATCTTCTCGCCGCCGTTCCGGAATCGCTGGAGAAGACCGCCGACATCATCATCGAGGGCGGGGCCAAGGCGTTCATCTCCGGCCTCGGCGTGCCGCCGCCGCATCTCGTCAAGAAATTCCACGATGCCGGCCTCAAGGTGATGAACGTCAACGGCACGGTGAAGCATGCGCGCTCGGCCGAAGCGGGCGGGCTCGATGCGGTCGTGGCGCAAGGAACGGAAGCCGGCGGCCATACGGGCCGCGTGGCGACGATGGCGCTGGTACCGCAGATCGTGGATGCGGTGAAGATCCCGGTGATCGCGGCGGGCTCGATCGTCGACGGTCGCGGGCTGGCCGCGGCGCTGGCGCTGGGCGCGCAAGGCGTGTGGGTGGGAACGCGCTTCATCGCCTCGAGCGAGGCGCATGCGGGCGCACTCTACAAGCAGGTGATCGTGGAAGCGGGCGACGAAGACACGATCATCACCCGCGCCTATTCCGGCAAGCCGATGCGCGTCTATCGCAACGAATGGGTGGATGATTGGGAGCGCCGCCCGCAGGACATCCAGAAATTCCCCATGCAGGCGATGATGTCGCATCAGGCGGGCGTGATGGGCGGCATCGGCGGGCAGATCGAGGGACTCGACCGCAGCAAATCCGCCTTCGCCATGGGCCAGGGCGCGGGCGCCATCCATGACGTCAAACCCGCAGGCGAGATCGTGCGCGAGATCA
>DATIZS010000131.1:0-5063 GCA_035516955.1 Rhizomicrobium sp. | reverse complement strand
TACTTTTTCGACTTCTCAGGATTGGAAAGATTATTTACAACCGGCCGCCGAATTCCGGGGAATCCGGCGTGGAAATTGTAAACAATCCTGACACTTGCGGTTGCAGGTCGCGCCGATCCGGCGAAAAGTGCGCGCATCAATTCCCGCGCGAGCCGCGGCAAATGTTCTCACTTGCCGGCGACATGCGGGCGTCGCCGGAATGCGTGCATCGGGAGAAAGCGAATTCTAATCCTTCGCGGCGCGCAAACCGCTGCCGGCATCGGCGAGCCGTTTTTCCAGCGGCAGCGCCGCCATCTGCTGATCGATGGTCAGGCGCTGGGCGAGGAATTGCTGCAATTCGTTGCCCTTCAGCTTGCGCCCGCCGGCGATCTTCAGCGTCATCGGATTGACCTGCACATTGTTGATACGCACTTCGTAGTGCAGATGCGGGCCGGTGGTGAGCCCGGTATTGCCGCTATAGGCCACGACCTCGCCCTGGCGCACGCGGGTTCCGGCATGGATGCCGCGGGCGTAACGCGACAGATGCGCGTAAGCCGTCGAATAGCCGTTGCCATTGTCGATGATCATGAAATTGCCGTAGCCGCGCGCGGGGCCTGCGAATTTCACCACGCCGCTGCCCGCCGCCATCACCGGCGTTCCCACCGGCACGGCGAAATCGACGCCCTTGTGCATGCGCGTATAGCCGAGCACGGGATGGAAGCGCATGCCGAAGCCGGATGAAATGCGCGCGCCGTCCACCGGCGTCTTCATCAGCATGCTCTTGGCGCTCTGGCCATGGGCGTCGAAATATTCGGCCGGCCCGCCGTCTTTCGGCTGATAGCGATAGAGCGTGACGGTGCGGTCCTTGAGCTTCATCGAGGCAAACGCGATGTCGCCGTCCTTGGCCGGCTGTCCGTTGGGCGTGTAGTAGTAGTCGTAATAGACCTCGAATTTGTCGCCCGGCTGGATGTCGCGCTGGAAGTCCACTTCATACGAGAACATGTGGATCATCTCGACCACGACGTCGGCGGGAATACCCGCCTGCATGGCCGCGAGATAGAGGCTGGAATCGATGGTGGCGCCGGCGCGGTGGTAGCGCGCGACGAGATTCTTCTGCACGGTCTGCGCCGTGAAGCCGCCATCGGCGGTGCGCGAAACGGTGACGTCCTGATCGATAGTCGGCGAGAAGCTGATCTGGAGCAGCTTGCCGGGCACGTCGCCGGATTGCTGCGGATCCTCGGGCGCGTCGGCCTCGGCCACCGAAGCCGATTGCGGCGGAGTGTAGGTGATGTGCGCCATCGGCGCGGGCGCGGCCGGCTCGAAGGTGAGATCGAAGGATTGTCCTTTGCGCAGCGCGCGCGGGCTGAACACGTTCTTGAGGGCGGCGATGGCCGCATTGGCGTCGTCGGCCGAGACGCCCGCATTCATCAGCGCGCCCGCCAGCGTGTCGCCGGAATCGAGCGTGACGGTGCGGGTGTTCTCGGGCGTGTCGTCGTCTTCGGCGCGTTCGGCCGCGAGCGCGCCGTCCATCGAGAAATCGGAATCGGAATTGGCGGTGGAATTGTCCGTTACGATGGAGGCGGAAGGCCCGAAGGCGGCGTAGCTCGCGTGTTTGGCGCTTCCCTGTTGCGCAAGCCGCGCGAAAAGATCGTAGGGCATCAAGGAACGGGTGCGCTCGGCGAGCGTTCTATGGCCCGCCGGATGGGGCAGGGCACCCGCCGCAAGCCAGGCGATGGAGCCCGCGATCAGGGCCGTCGACATGGTCGAGACGATCGCCCAACGGCCATCGGTGGTGGAAAGGACGGACGCAGCCGCGCCTAAGGCCCGTTCTGCGTTGAGCCGTACCGCCTGGAGCAATTGAGCGTCGCGGCGCGCCACTTCGCCTCCTGCCTGCTTGGCCGGCGGAGTGTCCCCCGCGCGAGCCCGGTCATCTGTCGTGCCGGCCGAAGCGGCGGCACGCCATCTAGCCTAAATTATCATGGCGCCGTCAACGGTTACTGGGCCATTAATGATAAACTTCTGATTTTTCCAGATATAGCGGGAAAGATCCGGGGGCCCACAAAAGAACGCGCCGCGGAACCGGTCCGCGGTGCGTTTTTTCGAGACGATCCGTATCAAAGGCGCACGAGAAGCGCCTCGGCGATTCGGCCGTGTAACCAACCGATCCCCTTCGCCACATGCAGCACGACGAAGATCAGAAGGATACCGACCAGCATGGCGAGCAGAAGCCCGGGTGCGGTGTGGAAGAGATGCTCGAGCCAGGGCACGTCGCTGATCTGCACATGGCTTTCGCCCGTGACGAGACTCCAGAGCGAACCCAGCGTGAGTGCGAGCGACAGGGCGATACCGACGATCGCGATCACGAAATAGAAAATGCCCAGGGGCAGCATCAACAGCATGTAGAACAGCGACGACCATGTGCGGATATCGGCGAGCGCGTCGCGGATGCGTCCGCCCAGCGTGCGGTCGGAGCTGACGGAGGGAAGCCTTCTCGGCATGCGCACGCCGAGCAGCCCTTCGACCATGCGCCCCTCGACATGGGAGATCACGCGCACCGAACCGATGAAGAGCAGCGCGAAGGGAATGCCGATGATGAGGATGATGAGGCCGGCCGTGAGCGACATGCCCGCCACCGCCCAGGTGAAATAGAAGCTGCCCGTGACGACGGACAGAAGCATATACATAAGGGCGCCGTAAGCGCGCGGATCGCGGATGACGCCGAAAAATCCGTGCGGGGACGAGGGCGTGGTTTCCGTCTTGGGAAAGGGCCCGGCGATCGTTGCTTCCATGGAGCGGTACTCCTCTGCGATTTCCTCGGGCGTTCCGTATGTCTCGATGACGGAAGCGAGGACCTCCCGTTCGGTCTTGCCGTGATTGGTGGCGATTTCGTTTTGCAGGTGATCCTCGGCGTCGGCGAGCGCGTCGCTGATGAGGCCGGGCGAGGCTCCTTTCAGCGCCGCGCGCAACTGGCGGAGATAGGCCGCGACGGTCTCAGGCTGAGGGCTGGTATTCATGCCCGTGTCCTCCGGCCTTCAGGGCGTCGTCGACGAATTCGCGCATGTCGCGCCAGGCGCCTTGCCATTCGCCCAGTGCGCGCTTTCCTTCATCGGTGATGTTGTAGTAGCGCCGGGGCGGGCCGAAGGCGGATGCTTCCACCCGGCTCTCCAGAAGGCCCAGCGCGTTGAGCGAGCGCAGCACGGGGTAGATCGCCCCCTGCTTGAAGATCAACCCGCCTTCACCCTCGGCTTTGACGGCTTTTGCGATCTCGTAGCCGTACATCTCGCGCCCGGCGCGGGCGAGCACGGCCAAGAGGACGAGCGACGACAGCCCGGCCATGAGCTCCTTACGGAATTTGCGCGTGTATTGGGTTTCCTCAACCACGCTGTTTTCCGCCTCCTCACTATTGCGAACTTCAATCTAGCACGAACTTCGTAATATGCAAGAGTGCCCTATACGGAAGTTCAAAATAATTCGATTCGGGCCGAAAATGGGAGGAAAACGGGCGAGAAGCTTTCCTTGGCCTCGCCGCTAAGAAAGGTTTCTGCTATATCCTTTCTTTACAATATTCCGAAGGAAAGGATCGTTTCCCAAGATGCCGCCGGATCACGACCGCAAACCCGGGCGTTACGCCATCTCGTCTGTCGCGGGCGAGCGGGTAGAGGCATTTATTCCGGCGGCATTGCCGCCCGATCCGCCGATCCGCATGGAAAGGCTCTATCGGCTGGCGGATGAAGCGAGCCGCATGATCGGCCGGTTGGATGGTGTGACGTCCATACTGCCGGACACGCCGCTCTTCCTCTACATGTACGTCCGCAAGGAAGCGCTGTTGTCCTCCCAGATCGAGGGCACGCAATCGTCGCTATCCGATCTTCTGCTGTTCGAAAGCGAAGAAGCGCCCGGCGCGCCGCTCGACGATGTGCAGGAAGTCTCCAATTATGTCGCGGCGATGAACCATTGCATTCAGCGGATGCGAGACCGTTTTCCGCTTTCGCTGCGCCTGATCTGCGAAGTTCACGAGATTCTGCTTTCGAAGGGCCGCGGCGCAGGAAAGCAGCCGGGCGAATTCCGGCGCACGCAAAACTGGATCGGCGGCACGCGCCCCGGCAACGCCGCTTTCGTTCCGCCGCCGCCGGACGAAGTACCGGCGCTCATGTCCGATCTTGAGAAGTTCATTCACGCCGATACGCCGGAAATTCCTCCGCTCATCAAGGCGGGGCTCGTTCATGTCCAGTTCGAAACCATCCATCCCTTTCTCGACGGCAATGGCCGGCTGGGGCGGTTGCTGATCACGTTGCTCTTGTACGCGGAGGGATTGCTCAGGCAGCCGATTCTGTACCTCAGTCTCTTTTTCAAGACGCATCGCAGCCACTATTACGATCTGCTCCAGCAAGTCCGGTTGAAAGGCGATTGGGAAGCCTGGCTCGCCTTCTTTCTCGAAGGCATCGCCGAGACGGCGATGCAGGCCGCGAGCGCCGCGCACGAAATTCTCGACGTCTTTGAAACCGACCGGCTCAAGATCGAAAAACTGGGACGCCCGGCCGCATCCGCGTTGCGGGTACATCAGTTATTTCAGGCAAATCCCATCATTTCGGTTTCGGCAGCGGCGGCACGTCTGGGCATTTCACCGCCTACGATCCGCAAATCGATCGCGCATCTCGAAAATCTCGGCATTCTCAAGGAGACGACGGGCAAAAAGCGCGGCCGGTTGTTCGTCTATGACGCCTATCTCGGGATATTGGCACGCGGCACCGAGCCCTTGCCGCGCTGACGCGCCTTTGCGATGCGCACCATCATTCGGTCACAAAGCGTGGGCAGGTTGATGCTTCGAAGGATCGAAGGGCCCTCTCCCATGTTCCGCATCGCGGCCATCGGCGCGGTTTGCGCCATTCTGTTGTGTGCGTGCAATCAGAGCAGTTACGGACCTCCCTCCTATGCGCCCGGCCCGCCGCCGCCCATGGCGCAGGAAAAGCCCGGCGAGCCGCAACAAAGCTTCTCCTACACCCATTTCTTCGCGCTCGAGATGGCGCGCGATTACGTCAAGCCGCGCTTCGAGCGCGCGGTCGGACGCTGCTTCCACGATGCGA
>DATIZS010000130.1:0-2263 GCA_035516955.1 Rhizomicrobium sp. | reverse complement strand
TGCGGTTTTCAACGTCCTCCCAGCTTGATCCAGAACCTTCGCGCTCCAGGTCGTTAAGCCGGTGATCAAGCTCCGCCCGTTGCCAATCCTGCAGGGGGAACGCCTCCGGGGTAGCATAGAGACTCTCCCAGATCTCATCCAGCAAGTCGAGCCGTTCCTCCACCGTCAGGCTGGAGACGTCGATTGTTCGCATCAAGCGATTATACCGAAATCTTTGTTACGATGAAGTGTTGGCATGTCCTCCCCTCTTCGCGCCGGGCTAATCGGCGCTGGTTACATTAGCGAGTACCACGCAGATACATTGCGGCGACTGCCCTTGGCCGGGCAAGTTCAGGTGGAACTCGCTGGCATCTGCGACCTGAATCGTGAGCGCGCCGCAACCATCGCGCAACGATTCCAGATTCCAGGCATATACACCTCGCTGGCGGAAATGGCCGCGGCGACGCATCTCGACGTCGTCCACGTCCTCACGCCGCCGGCGTCCCACGCCGCCGTCACCATCGAGGCCCTTAAACTCGGACTCGACGTCTTTGTCGAGAAACCATTGGCCACTACCGTCGAGGATTGCGACCGCATCGCGGAAGCCGCGCGCGCCGCCGGAAAAACAGTGGGCGTGAACCACTCGCTGTTGCGCGATCCCTTCGTCATGCGCGCCCTCGAAATCGCGCGCAGCGGCGCACTCGGCGACATCCTCACCGTGGACTACTTCCGCAGCTCCGATTACCCACCGTGGCCCGGCGGCCCCGTTCCTCCGCAATATCGCGACGGCGGATATCCCTTCCGCGACCTCGGCGTCCACGCGCTGTACGTCATCTCCGCATTTCTCGGCGAGATCCAGGACGTCGGCGCGTCGTTTCGCACCAAAGGCGCGACCGATCCCAACATCCTGTACGACGAGTGGCGCGCCAGCGTCCTCTGCGCCAAAGGAACGGGACAATTCCAGCTCTCCTGGAACGTCAAGCCGCTGCAAAGCAACCTCATCGTGCAAGGAACGCGCGGCGTGCTGCGCGCCGATCTGTTTTCCATGGCCATCACCACGCGACGCTCGACGCCCATGCCCAAAGCCATCGAGCGCGCCTGGCATCCTCTGGCCGATTCGCTCAGTACCGCCGTGCAAGTCCCCACCAACGTGTTGCGCTTCCTGACCAAGAAGATTCTTCCTTACCAAGGACTGCGCACCATGATCGCGGATTACTACGCCGCGCTCGCCGCCGGCGGAGCTCCGCCGGTCACCGTGGAAGATGCGCGCCCCATCGTCGATTGGACCGAGCGCGTCGCGCGCATCGCCGACGAGCGCAAATGCGCGTTGCTGGCATCGTTTCCGCAAACGCTCACCGCCAAGACGCTGGTCACCGGATCGTCGGGATTCCTCGGCCGCCGCTTGCTCGCGCGCCTGCTCGATCGTCTGCCGCCCGGCGAAAAACTGCGCATCATGGTGCGCCGCGATCCCCCCGCGCACATCAAGAACGATCCGCGATTGGAAATCGTCTTCGGCGACATGGGCGACGCCGGGGCCATGGACCGCGCGGTCGCGGGCGTGGAGACGATATATCACGCGGGCGGCGCGATGAGCGGATCGCCCGCCGATTTCGAGCGCGGCACCGTGGTTGCGGTGCGCAATCTGCTGGCGAGCATGGAGAGGCATGGATCGCCGAAGCTCGTGTATATCAGCTCGCTGATCCTCTTGCATTGGGCGGCGGCGCGCGCCGATCGTCCGGCGCGCGAGGATTTTCCCCTGGAGCCCAATCCCGAGATGCGCGGCGCATACACGCAAGGAAAATTGGAAGCCGAGCGCGCTGTGCTGCGCGCGGTGCAGGAACAAGGCGCGCGTGCGGTGATCCTGCGTCCGGGGCAGATTTTCGGCCCGGGCGCACCGCTGATCACCGGCGCCGTGGCGCGCCGCGCGGGGCAGCGGCTGGTGATTCTCGGCAACGGCCGCCTGGTTCTGCCGCTGGTCTACGTGGACGACGTAATCGATGCCATCCTGCTGGCCGCGGAGCGCGACGTGTGGAAAGGCGAGATTTTTCACCTCGTCGATAGCGCCACGCTGACCCAAGAACAATTTGCGCGCCGGGTCGAGCCCCATGCGAAGATCGTGAGAGTGCCGCGCTTCCTGGTAAACTTACTGGCGTTCGGAGTGGAAATGCTGGGCGCGGTCCTGCACCGGCCCGTGCCGCTCTCGCGGTATCGCGTGGCCTCGGCGCTGGCGCCCATCCGCTTCGATTGCACGGCGGCGCGCGAGCGTCTCGGCTGGGCGCCGCGC
>DATIZS010000129.1:0-6506 GCA_035516955.1 Rhizomicrobium sp. | reverse complement strand
CGACCCCGTCGTGCCAATATTGCGGATCGAGATAGGTCTCGTAGCCGCCGCGTCCGCCGCCGCCGAAGCTTCCGGCTTCCTGGCGTCCGTTCTCCTCGACGACGACAGACACAAAGAGGCGCACGAGCGGGCGGATATCGCGATAGATTTCGCCGCCCGGGCGCATGATCTCGACATTCTGCCATTCGCCGGCGAGCGAACACGACAGCTGCTTGACGCGCGGATCCTTGGCGCGCGCATATTGGTTCATCTCTTCGAGCAGCTTCACCTTGGCCGCGAATTCGGCCGAGCGCAGCGGATCGGCATCGGAATAGAGCTTGGCATTGGTGCGGGCAGGGGAGAGCGCGGCCGTGCCCGAATAGCCCTTGGTGACGGCGCGCACGGTCTGGCCGGCGCGTTCGATCGCGTCCTCCGAAAGCTCGGAGGCATGGGCATAGCCGGTGGCTTCGCCGGCGACGGCCCTGAGCCCAAAACCCTGCATGGTGTCGAAGCTGGCGGCCTTGAGTCGGCCGTCGTCGAAGCTGAAGCTTTCGCTCTGGCGGTATTCCAGGAACAGTTCGCCGTCGTCGGCGCCCTTGAGCGCGTCATCCACAAGCGACTGGACGCGGGCCCGATCCAGCCCCTTTTGATCGAAGAAAAGTTCGCCGTGATCCGCCATGATTTTCGGGCTCCGGTTGCTGCTATTGGAACATAATCGTTGGGCTTGCGGATTCCGACCCCCGATCTCGCAGTGGCGCATCATGCGCGTGGCATAAGGTCGCAATGACTTCATAGGCTTAGGCCGCGTAAACCGGGCGGCGAGTCTTTGGGCGAAGTGGGCGCGATGCCCGCCTTGGAGAGGTTGCGGGATGTTCCTGAAAAAACTGAGCGTGGCTGGCGCGGGCGTTCTCGCTTCCACCGGGGCGGCATGGGCGGCCGCCGGGCCGCAGCCCTGGGAGATCGATCTTCAGCCGGCGGTGACGCCCGTGATGGAGCGCATCGAGGATTTCCACACGCTGCTCGTCTACATCATCACCGCGATTTCGCTCTTCGTGCTGGCGCTGCTTCTGTGGGTGATGTTCCGATATAACGCGCGCTCCAATCCGGTTCCGAGCCGGGTGGTGCACAACACCACGCTCGAGATCGTCTGGACCATCGTGCCGGTGATCATCCTGGTGCTGATCGCGATCCCGTCTTTCCGGCTGCTCTATTTCGAAGCCGACATCCCCACGCCCGACCTCACGCTCGAGGCCATCGGCCATCAATGGTACTGGTCCTATCAATATCCGGGTTCCGGCGATTTCCAGTTCGACTCGCAGGGGCTTTCCGATGCCGATGCCGAGAAGGCCAACGAGCCGCGTCTTCTGGGCGTGGACAACACGGTCGTCGTTCCCGTCAACAAGGTGGTGATGGTCGAGACGACCGGCGCCGACGTGATTCACTCCTGGGCGGTTCCCGCCTTCGGCGTGAAGATGGACGCGATCCCGGGGCGCATCAACAAGACCTGGTTCAAGGCGACCAAGGAAGGCACCTATTACGGCCAGTGCTCCGAACTGTGCGGCGCGCGCCACGCCTTCATGCCCATCGAGGTCCGGGTCGTCTCCGAGAAAGCGTATGAAGCGTGGCTGGCCGGAGCCAAGAAGAAATTCGCGTCGGACGATGCGGATACGACCCGTCTCGCGGCGCTCGCGAAATAGCTCTAAGGACGAAAACGCACATGGCTGACATCGCCCACGCACACGACGACCACCCTCACGGCTGGCGGCGCTTCGTCTATTCGACGAACCACAAGGACATCGGCACGATGTATCTTGTCTTCGCCATCGTGGCGGGCAGCGTCGGCGCGTTCCTCTCGATGATGATGCGCGCCGAGCTGATGTATCCGGGCCTGCAGATCTTCCCCAATCCCCACATGTTCAACGTCTTCGTGACGGGCCACGGCCTGATCATGGTGTTCTTCATGATCATGCCCGCGATGATCGGCGGCTTCGGCAATTGGCTGGTGCCGATGATGATCGGCGCGCCGGACATGGCGTTCCCGCGCATGAACAACATCTCGTTCTGGCTTCTGCCGTTCTCCTTCGCGCTGCTCGTCGCTTCCATGTTCGTGGAAGGCGATTCGGGCGGCATCGGCGTGGGCGGCGGCTGGACTCTCTATGCGCCGCTCTCGACCTATGGCTCGCCCGGACCGGCGATGGATTTCGCGATCTTCTCGCTGCACATCGCGGGCGCGTCATCCATCCTCGGCGCCATCAACTTCATCACCACGATCCTCAACATGCGCGCACCGGGCATGACGCTGCACAAGATGCCGCTCTTCGTGTGGTCGATCCTGGTGACGGCGTTCCTGCTGCTGCTGTCGCTGCCGGTTCTGGCGGGCGCGATCACCATGCTGCTCGCCGACCGCCATTTCGGCACGTCGTTCTTCAACGCGGCGGGCGGCGGCGACCCGATCCTCTACCAGCATCTCTTCTGGTTCTTCGGACACCCGGAAGTCTACATCCTGATCCTGCCCGGCTTCGGCATGATCTCCCATGTCGTGTCGACCTTCTCCAAGCGCCCGGTGTTCGGCTATCTCGGCATGGCTTACGCCATGGTCGCGATCGGCTTCATCGGCTTTCTGGTGTGGGCGCACCACATGTACACGGTGGGCCTGTCGGTCGACACCAAGGCCTATTTCGTCTTCGCCACCATGGTCATCGCGGTGCCCACGGGCATCAAGATCTTCTCCTGGATCGCGACGATGTGGGGCGGCTCGATCGAATTCAAAACGCCCATGCTGTGGGCCATCGGCTTCGTGTTCCTGTTCACGGTGGGCGGCGTGACCGGCGTGGTGCTCGCCAATGCCGGCGTCGATGTCGTGCTGCAGGACACTTATTATGTGGTGGCCCATTTCCACTACGTCCTGAGTTTGGGCGCGGTCTTCGCCATCTTCGCAGGCTGGTATTTCTGGTTCCCGAAATTCACCGGCTACACCTACAACGAATTCCTCGCCAAGCTGCATTTCTGGCTCACCTTCATCGGCGTCAACATCGCCTTCTTCCCGATGCACTTTTTGGGCCTTGCCGGCATGCCGCGCCGCATCGCCGACTATCCCGACGCCTTTGCCGGCTGGAACAAGGTCGCCTCCATCGGCGCCTTCATCGCGGGCTTCGGCCTTCTGGTCTTCATCGTGACGATGATCGAGGCGTTTCTCCGGAAGCGCCGCGCGGGCGACAACCCCTGGGGCGTGGGCGCCACCACGCTCGAATGGACGCTGCCGTCGCCGCCGCCGTTCCACACCTTCAACGAATTGCCGCACATTGTCGAAAGCTCGCACTGAAGAGATGGCCAACGTCGCCGCATTCGAGACTCCACGCGCGCCCGCGGATGTCGGCGATTATTTCGCGCTGCTCAAGCCGCGGGTGATGTCGCTCGTGGTGTTCACGGGCCTTGCCGGGATCGTGGTGGCGAAGGGCGCGGTGCATCCGCTGATCGCCTTCACCGCGCTTCTCTGCATCGCGCTCGGCGCGGGCGCCTCGGGCGCGCTCAACATGGCCTACGATGCCGATATCGACGCGCTGATGGCGCGCACGGCTTCGCGCCCCATTCCGCTCGGCCGCATCGGCCGCGCGAGCGCGCTCGCCTTCGGCTGGTCGCTGTCGGTGGCCTCGGTGGCGCTGATGGGGCTGATGGTGAATTTGCTCGCCGCAAGCCTGCTTGCCTTCACGATCTTCTTTTATGTCGTCGTCTATACGCTGTGGCTGAAGCGGCGCACGGCGCAGAACATCGTCATCGGCGGGCTGGCTGGCGCACTGCCGCCGGCCATCGGCTGGGCCGCGGTGACGGGAAGCCTTTCGGTCGCGCCACTGGTTCTTGTCCTCATCACCTTCCTCTGGACGCCGCCGCATTTCTGGGCGCTGGCGCTCTACCGCTCGGATGATTACGCGCGCGCCGGCGTTCCCATGATGCCGGTGGTCGAGGGCAAGGCGTCGACGAGGAAGCGGATCTTCGCCTATGCGCTGGCGCTCTTCCCGGTGGGAATGATGCCGGCTTTCGTGGGCCTGGCAGGGCCTCTTTATCTCGCGAGCGCAGCCCTTTTCGGCGGCTGGCTCGTCTTCGACGCCTACGAGGTCTTGCGCGAAAAAGACGAGACGCGCGAGCCCGCCGCGCGCCGGCTCTTCGCGGTATCGATCCTTTATCTCTTCGTGCTGTTCGCCGTTCTGATCGCGGAGCGCCTTCTGGGCATCGCACCCCTCGGTGCCGCCTTGTTCGGCGCCTGGATGTGAGGCGATGGCCGATGACGATGACGCATTCGCCAAGGCAAGACGCAGGCGCTCGATCGCCATCGCGCTCGCGCTCGCGGCGCTGGTCATTCTGTTTTTCTTTATGACGATGGTACGGGTTCATCCGTAGCGGAGAGGGACATGGCACACGCAGGCGTCAAGCACGACTATCATCTGGTCAATCCCAGCGGATGGCCCATCGTCGGCTCCATCGGCGCCTTCACGATGCTGGTCGGCGCCGTCCTCTGGATGAACAGCGGCTATTCCGATTTCAAATCCCTCGCGGGCCAGCCCTGGATTTTCATCGCGGGCGTGGTGCTGGTGCTCTACACCATGGCCGGCTGGTGGCGCGACGTGATCCACGAATCCGTCGTGGAACACGACCATACGCCCGTGGTGAAGCTGGGCCTGCGCTTCGGCATGGTGCTTTTCATCGCCTCCGAAGTGATGTTCTTCGTGGCGTGGTTCTGGGCCTATTTCAATTCGGCGATCTTCTTCAACGATGTCGGCATCGGCTCCTGGCCGCCGAGCGGAATCGTCACCCTCGATCCCTGGCATCTGCCGCTGCTCAACACGCTGCTGCTTCTCACCTCGGGCACGACTGTGACCTGGGCCCATCACGCGCTCCAGCATGGCGACCGCAAGGGCGCGATCCAGGGCCTCTTCCTCACCATCCTGCTCGGCGCGTCATTTACCGGCGTGCAGGCGTTCGAATACACCCACGCGCCCTTCACCTTCGGCTTCAACCATCTGGCGCTCGTACCCTTCACCGATCCGGCGCATGTCAATCTCGCGGCCGGTGTGGGCAATTTCGACGCCATCTACGGCTCGACCTTCTTCATGGCGACAGGCTTCCACGGCTTCCACGTCATCATCGGCACGATCTTCCTGACCGTCTGTCTCTTCCGCGCCATCGCCGGACAGTTCACGCCCACGCGCCATTTCGGCTTCGAAGCGGCGGCCTGGTACTGGCATTTCGTCGACGTGGTGTGGCTGTTCCTTTTCTCCTGTATCTATGTCTGGGGCGTGGGACCCGTGGTCGCTTCCTGAGCGAAATGGACGCAAACAGACAAGGCACGCTCAAACTCGCGCTACTGGGGCGGTGTCCGCGCTGCGGCAAAGGCCCGCTGTTCGACGGCTACATCGGAATCGCGAAATCCTGCAGCGCCTGCGGCCTCGATTATGCGATGTTCGATGCGGGCGACGGCCCGGCCGTCTTCGTCATCCTCATCGTGGGCGCGATCGTGGCGGGCGGCGCGCTCTTCGTGGAATTCACCTGGCAGCCGCCCTATTGGGTCCACGCCGTGATCTGGCTGCCCACCATCGCGATCCTCACCTTCGTTCTGTTGCGATTGGTGAAGTCGCTGCTGCTCGTCCTGCAATACAAGCACCGCGCGGGCGAGGGCAGGCTCGCGGACTGATGCGCATCATTTTCCGTCCCATGCTCGTGCCGACATTGTGGAGCGTGCCGCTGTTCGCGATCCTGACCGGGCTCGGCCTCTGGCAGATCCACCGGCTTCACTGGAAGCTCGCGCTGATCGCGGCCCTTCACGCCAACATCGCGGCCCCGCCCATCGCGCTCGACCGCGCCCTCGCGCTGGGTGACGCCGCGCAATATCACCGCGTCGAGCTCGCGGGCGAGTTCGATCACGACAAGGAAGCGTATGTCTTCACCACCGGCGAACACGGCGATCCCGTTTATCACGTCATCACGCCGCTGATCCTGGCGAACGGCAAGGCGATCCTCGTCGACCGCGGATACGTGCCGCCGGGATTGCGCGATCCCGGCTATCGCGCCTATGGCCAGATCGCGGGGCCCCGTCACATCGTGGGCGTCTGGCGCGTGCCCGATCCGCCCGGCCTCTTCACGCCCGCGCCCGATCTCAAGAACCGCATCTGGTATGCCCGTGATGTGAATGGCATCGCCAAGGCCGATGGGGTCGCGCTCGCCGCTCCGGTCCTCGTCGAGGCCGACGCCACCCCCAATCCCGGCGGCTGGCCCAAGGGCGGCCAGACGGTCGTCAAGCTCCGCAACGATCATTTGCAATATGCGATAACCTGGCTCGCGCTGGCCGAGGCGCTGCTCATCATGTATTTCGCCTATCATCGCTCGCATGGGCGGTTTTCGGTCCGTTTGCGGAAGTGAGGCATGCGCTACATCAGCACCAGAGGGATTTCGCCCGCGAAGGGCTTCGCCGAGATCCTGCTTTCCGGGCTCGCGAGCGATGGCGGGCTTTTCATGCCCGAAGCCTGGCCGCGCAT
>DATIZS010000128.1:0-4605 GCA_035516955.1 Rhizomicrobium sp. | reverse complement strand
ATCCTGCAGGGCGCGCTGGACCTGATGCGCGGGCCGGGGCTTGCATGACGGGCTCGGCGCGCCGTATTAGCCTTGGCCGATGACGACGCTCCGCCACGTCACCTCCATCAACGACCTCACCAACGAGGAGGTGGAGCGCGTTTTCGATCTGGCGCGGCGCTTCCTTTCCGAACTGGGCGACACCCGGCTCAAGGGCCGCGCGCGGGGGCGGCGCACCTCGCAGCGCATCGGCCGAAGCGCGCATACCGGCGCCGGACAAATCCTCGCCAACCTCTTCTACGAACCTTCGACGCGCACGCGGCTTTCCTTCGAAAGCGCGATGCTGAGGCTCGGCGGCGGCACGATCACGAGCGCCGATCCGGCCTCGAGCTCGGCGGCCAAGGGCGAAAGCCTCGCCGATACCGTGCGCGTGGTTTCGAGCTATGCCGACGCCATCGTCATCCGCCATCCGCGCGACGGCGCAGCCAAGCTCGCCGCCGAATATGCGAGCGTGCCCGTCATCAATGGCGGCGACGGCGCGCACGAACACCCGACGCAAACGCTCTGCGATCTCTTCACGCTGTCGCGTGAGAAAAACAAACTGAAAAATTTGAACGTGGTGATCTCGGGCGATCTGCGCGGCAGCCGCACGATCCATTCCTTCGTCTATGCGCTGGCGCGCTTCGGCGCCAACATCATTCCCATGCCCGGGGCCGCGGGCATGGAATTGCCGGCGCATGTCGACTGGCGCCTGAAGAACGAATTCAACTGCCGCCCCGTGGCGAAAGGCGAAAGCGCGGTGGACGCCGCTTACGTGACGGCCGTCGAGCCGCATCAATTGTCGCTGATGGCGTCGCCCGAAACGGAACTGGGCGTGAAACTGAAAAAGGGGATCGACGTCGTCTATGTCACGCGCTTCCAGAAGGAGCGATGGGCCGGCGGGAAACAGGATTACATGAAGGTCGACAGCAATTTCCTCAAGGACAAGAAATACAAGCGCAGCGCCGTGCTGCACCCCCTGCCGCGCGTCGGCGAGCTCGACATCGCGCTCGACAAGAACCGCCGCGCCGCCTATTTCCAGCAGGCCTCCTACGGCGTGCCGATCCGCATGGCGCTGATCTCGATGCTGCTCGATTTCGACGCGGACCACGCGCTCGACAAATTCGAATCCGGCTTCCGCGCGGGCGAATATCCGCTCTACGAGCAGCCGCGCAAGACCGGCGTCAAATGCGCCAATCCCAATTGCATCGTGCACGATCCGCAGGAAGGCATCTATACGGCCAACCGCTTCCACTTCATCCCGTCGAACCCGCCGAGGCTGCGCTGCTTCTATTGCGAAAGCGATATCGAGGACGTGCTCGCGGGCCATCGCCGCACGCGCCATTACGAGGCGCCGGGCGCCGACATGACGGCGAAGAAACTGAAGGACGTCGTCTTCTTCGCGGACGCCGCCCAAGCAAGAGCGGCAGGCTATTCGCCGGGACGCGGCGCCAAGCAAGCGGCGGTGGGCTGATGTTCGATTTCGTGCATCCGATAAGCTGGCCGATGCAGGGGCCCTATTATCTGGGCGCGATTCTGTTCGGCTATCTGCTCGGCTCGATTCCGTTCGGATTGATCTTTTCCTATCTTGCCGGCGCGGGCGATGTGCGCAAGATCGGCTCGGGCAGCACCGGCGCCACCAATGTGCTGCGCACCGGAAAGATATGGGCCGCCGCCGCGACCGTGATTTGCGACGCGGGCAAGGGCGCGGCCGCCGTCATCGTCGTGCGCATGCTCTACGGCACCGACATGGCGATGTTTGCGGGCTTCGGCGCGCTCATCGGGCATATCTATCCCGTCTGGCTCGGCTTCAAGGGCGGCAAGGGCGTGGCGACCGCGTGCGGAATCCTGCTCGCGGTCTATTGGCCGGCCTGCATCGTGCTGCTGGCGGTATGGCTCCTGATGCTCGCGGTTTTCCGCATCTCGTCGCTTTCGGCGCTGACGGCGTGCGTCGCGGCTCCCGCGGTCATGATCCTCTTCCATCAGCCGCTTTACGCGACGCTGACGCTGATCATGGCGCTCGTCATTCTCTTCGCCCATCGCGCCAATATCGCGCGGTTGTTGCGCGGCGAAGAACCGCGCATCGGCGCGAACCGCTAATGCTTCGCGCGTTCCCACCACGCGGCAATAGCGAGCCCGATGCCGAAAATCGCGATGCCGCCGAGCGACAAGATCAGATAGATTTCGTTTCCCTGACTCATTTTCAACTCCCCGAAACACGCGCCAATGAGAACCGATCCCCATTTTTTCGACTTTGATTTCGGTCAAGCCGATGCGAACGCTGAGTGATGCAGAACGCCGCGCCTGGTTGCGACTTGCTCGCACGAGCAATGTCGGGCCGGTGACGTTCGCGGCGTTGATTGCGCGTTTCGGTTCGGCATTTGCGGCGCTCGACGCGGCTGCGCGGATGGCGCAGCGCGGCGGCGGGCGGCTCGAAATTCCGCCGGAGAATGAAATCGAGCGCGAACTGGAATTACTCGCAAAGATCGGCGGACGCATGATCGCCTGCATCGAGCCGGATTTTCCGCGCGGACTTGCCGCCATCGATGCGCCGCCGCCGATAATCGCCGCACTCGGCCACACCGCACTTCTCGGCCGCGACATGGTGGCGATCGTCGGCGCGCGCAATGCCTCCGCCTTGGGGCGCAAATTCGCGAACCGGATCGCCGCCGATCTCGGCCGCGAAAATCTCGTCGTCGTATCGGGGCTCGCGCGCGGCATCGATGCGGCGGCGCATGAGGGCGCGCTCGCGACGGGCACGGTCGCGGTGCTGGCGGGCGGGATCGACGTGATCTATCCGCCCGAACACGCCGCCCTTTACGCGCGCATCGAGAGCGAAGGCGCCGTCGTGTCGGAAATGCCGCTGGGGCGCGAGCCGCAGGCACTCCATTTTCCCCGGCGCAACCGGATCATCTCCGGCATGGCGCGCGGCGTGGTCGTGGTCGAGGCGGCGCAAGGCTCCGGCTCGCTCATCACCGCCAACTTCGCGCTCGAACAGGGGCGCGAGATTTTCGCTGTTCCCGGCTCGCCGCTCGATCCGCGCGCGGCCGGCGCCAACCGGCTCATCCGCGAAGGCGCGACGCTGACCGAATCTGCCAAGGATGTGATGGACGGCTTGCGGCCCATGCTCGGCCGCGCCTTCCGCGAAGCCTCCGAAGAGCGCGACGACGCCCTGCCCGATCCCGCATCGCTGGACGCCGATGCCGGACCCATCCGCGAAACGGTCGCGGGCCTGCTCGGCCCCGCCCCGGTCGAGATCGACGAGCTCGTGCGCCAGACGGGCGCCGCACCCGCCGTCATCCTGACCGTCATTCTGGAGCTGGAGCTGGCCGGCCGCTTGACCCGCCACCCCGGAAACCGCGTTTCTCTTGCCTGAGGACCGAATCAGAAAGAATTGGCGAGAAGGCGCTTTGCTTCGCGGGCGGCGGCATCGAGCAGGCCGGCGAGCACGTGCTGATCCTGCCTCAGCGCGATTGCCCTAAGCGAATCAAGGAGTTCCTTCGTATAGCGCGCGCTTTCGGCCGGCGTCGGCGGGGCCATGTGGCGCGCGAGGGAACGGTCTTCGTTGTGACTTGTCGTGCCGGCCATCAAGAGAAACCTGGATATCGGTCTGTCTTTTACAGTCTAGGATGCGGGTCGGTGTTTTTCAACTAAGAGTTAGTAACACAAAGAAAACAACCGATAATTCTACCAATGGTTGTATCGAATAGGGCCGGGGCCGGTTGACACCCATTCCCCCCATCGACCAGTGTCCGCCCCCGCTCCCCCTTTAAGAGACGGCGGCTCTCGCCATATAGCCCCTCATGAATGTTCTCGTCGTCGAGTCCCCGGCCAAGGCCAAGACCATCAATAAGTATCTCGGCCCCGGCTATAAGGTGCTGGCGAGCTTCGGCCATATCCGCGATCTGCCGCCCAAGGACGGGTCCGTCCGCCCGGACGAGGACTTCGCCATGTCCTGGCAGGTGGATTCCCGCGCCCAGAAGCGCATCAACGATATCGCCCAGGCCGTGAAGGATGCCGACAAGCTGATCCTCGCCACCGACCCCGACCGCGAGGGCGAGGCGATCTCCTGGCATGTGCTCGAAGTGTTGAAGGCCAAGCACGCGCTGAAAAAGGTGCCGGTGGAGCGCGTCGTCTTCAACGCGGTCACGAAGAACGCGGTGCTGGACGCCATCGCCCATCCGCGCCAGATCAACGAAGAGCTGGTGGACGCCTATCTCGCGCGCCGCGCGCTCGATTACCTCGTGGGCTTCACGCTCTCGCCCGTGCTGTGGCGCAAATTGCCGGGCGCGAAATCGGCGGGGCGCGTGCAATCGGTGGCGCTGCGGCTCGTCTGCGAGCGCGAGGACGAGATCGATGCCTTCCGCGCGCAGGAATATTGGACGGTCGATGCGGATATGAAGGCGGGCGCAGGGACCTTCACCGCGCATCTGACGCATCTCGACGGCAAGAAGCTCGAAAAACTTTCGCTCGCCAACGAGGCGGACGCCAAACGCGCGGTCGCCGCCATCAATGCGCAGAAATTCTCGGTCGGCTCCATCGAGAGCAAGCCCGTCAAGCGCCACCCCGCCCCGCCCTTCATCACCT
>DATIZS010000127.1:0-3307 GCA_035516955.1 Rhizomicrobium sp. | reverse complement strand
CCAATCGCCGCCGCCATCGGTTCCTCGATGAGGAACACGCGGCGCGCGCCGGCCGACAATGCCGATTCCTGAATGGCCCTGCGCTCCACCGCCGTCGAACCCGACGGCACGCAGACGATGATCATGGGATTTGCGAACGAGCGGCGATTGTGGACCTTGCGGATGAAGTGCTTGATCATTTCCTCCGCGATCTCGAAATCGGCAATCACACCGTCGCGCATGGGCCTGATCGCCTCGATGTTGCCGGGCGTGCGGCCCAGCATCATCTTGGCGTCGTTGCCGACTGCGCGAACCTGTTTCTTGCCGCCTCTGCTGATCGTGGCCACCACCGATGGCTCGTTGAGGACGATGCCGCGCCCCTTCACATAGACCAGCGTGTTGGCCGTTCCGAGATCGATCGCCATATCGCTCGACAGTGCGCCGAGAAGACTGCCGAACATGCTTGCTCCGCCCGTTCCTTTCCAGACCGGCGCCGATCATACCTCCGGGCGATGAGGCTCCGGCGGACAATTCCGCCGGAGCGTTTATTTCATCGCGCGACGGTTAATGCCTCGGGCGCCTGCTTTTCGCGTTTCACCAACAGTTTGTTGAGCGCATTGACATAGGCATTGGCGGCGGCCACCAGGGTATCGGTGTCCGCGCCGCGGCCGGTGACCGTGCGCCCGTTTTCCTCGAGCCGCACGCTCACGGTCGCCTGCGCGTCCGTTCCCTCGGTCACGGCATGGACCTGGAAGAGCTGCAGCGTCGCTGCGTGCGGATAGAGTTCGCGGATGGCCTTGAAGATGGCGTCGACGGGCCCGTCGCCCGTGGTGCGGGTGTGGCGGGATTCGGCTCCCACCGCGAGCGTCATGTCGGCGCTGGGCGCAACGCCCATGCCAGACTCCACCTTCAGGCTGGTGACGTGGATCGTGTCGTGGCCGCGGACCATTTCGTCGTCCACCAGCGCGATCACGTCCTCGTCGAAGACATGCTTCTTCTTGTCGGCCAGATCCTTGAAGCGCCTGAAGGCGTCCTCGAAGGCGTTGGCGCCCAGATCGTAGCCCAAGCTCAGGAGCTTCTCGCGGAAGGCGTGCCGCCCCGAGAGCTTGCCCAGAACCAGCGAGGTGCCTTTCACGCCGACATCCTCGGGGCGCATGATCTCGTAGGTTTCGACATGCTTGAGCATGCCGTCCTGATGGATGCCGCTTTCGTGGGCAAACGCGTTCTTGCCGACGATGGCCTTGTTGTACTGCACGGGAAAGCCCGTGACGTTCGACACGAGCTTGGATGCGCGCGCGAGCAGGCGCGCGTCCACATCGGTGCGGAAGGGCATCATGTCGGAGCGCACCTTCAGCGCCATCACGATCTCTTCGAGCGCCGCGTTGCCGGCGCGCTCGCCGATGCCGTTGATGGTGCATTCGATCTGGCGCGCGCCGCCGAGCACGCCCGCCAGCGAATTGGCCACCGCCAGGCCCAGATCGTTGTGGCAATGGGTGGCGATCACGGCCTTGTCGATATTGGGCACGCGGTTCTTGAGCATCTTGATGAGCTCGAGGAATTCCTGCGGCGTCGAATAGCCGACGGTGTCGGGAATGTTGATGGTGGTGGCGCCGCATTTGATGGCGGTCTCGACCGTGCGGCAGAGGAAATCGCGATCGGTGCGGGTGGCATCTTCCGGCGACCATTGCACGTCGTCGGTGTATTCGCGCGCGCGGGCGACCGATGCGGCCACCGCTTCGTGCACCGCGTCCGCATCCATCTGCAGCTTGTGCTTCATGTGCACGGGGCTGGTGGAGATGAAAGTGTGGATGCGGAAACGCCCCGCCGGTCTCAGCGCTTCGGCGGCGCGGTCGATATCCTTGAAGCCCGCGCGCGCGAGCCCGCAGACGACCGCGTTTTTCGTGCGCTTGGCGATCTCGTTGACCGCTTCGAAATCGCCGATGGAGGAAATGGGAAATCCCGCCTCGATGATGTCGACGCCCATCTGGTCGAGCAGATCGGCGATCTCGAGTTTTTCTTCCAGCGTCATGGCCGCGCCCGGCGATTGCTCGCCGTCGCGCAAGGTGGTGTCGAAGATTCGTACTTTTTCCAGCGTTTCAGATTTGGCGCTCATGGCCCTGCAATCCTTCCGTTCGCCTACCGGCGGCTTCGATCTCTCTCTTGTCCGTCCCCTAAACGCCGGTTCCGCGAACGCGAAACATGCGAGCGCCTAGGGGCTGATAAGGAGGAGAAGCTCTGCCTGCGGCAAACCGAGGGAAGGACGGGGTTCCCGCAGCATGCGCGCAATCCTCAAGGCGGATGTTCCGCCCTGCTTTCCGCCGATTGTTGCGCCCGCCGCCATCACCTTTACGCCGTTCCGCCCGTCGAGTTTACGGTTCGCTAACTCTAGCGATTGGCCCTTAAGCACGCGTAAATGCGCGCCCTCGACATCGCTTGTTGCATTTATGCCGAATTTGCCGGGCGGTGCAATAGCTTGGCCGTGCGTCCGTCTGCGGAAAATCAACGAGGCCGCCGATCCAAAAGGTCACGGCGCGTGCCCCTTTCGCTGCGCTGCGGGAAGTGGTTCTGTCGCCCCGGGCAGTGCCACCCCGCCTTTATTTCAATTCCGGACGCCGGACATGAAGTTATTGCCGCCCGTCTCGATAGAGGCCAGCCGCCTCATCCCGAGCAAATGGGACGTGCTGGCGGCAGTCCTGGTGCTGGGGTTCATCGTCCTTTTCGCGGACACCAGCCGGGCGCTGCTCGAACCCATCGCCGCGGTCACGGCCAAGCCCCTGTCGCTCTCCCCTGCCATGCTGCCCGGCTATGCGGCGAGAACGGCCCTGCGCATGCTGATCGCGCTCGGATTTTCGCTCGGTTTCACCTTCACTTACGCCACCTGGGCGGCCAAATCCCCCCGCGCCGGCGCGCTCCTCATTCCCCTGCTCGACATCCTGCAATCCGTGCCGATCCTGGGCTTCATCTCGGTGACGGTGGTCTTCTTCCTGTCCCTGACGCCGGGCAGGCTGTTCGGGGCCGAACTCGCGGCCGTCTTTGCCATCTTCACGAGCCAGGCCTGGAACATGGCCTTCAGCTTCTATCAATCGCTGCGGACGGTTCCCGAAGAGCTCGAGGAGGCGGGGCGTCTCTTCGGGCTGAATGCCTGGGCGCGATTCTGGCGGATCGAAGCGCCCTTCGCCACGCCCTCGCTCGTCTGGAACATGATGATGTCCATGTCGGGCGGCTGGTTCTTCGTGGTCGCCGCGGAAGCCATATCGGTAGGGCATACGCAGATCGCGCTGCCCGGCATTGGCTCCTATGTCGCGCTGGCGATCCAGCGGCAAAGCCT
>DATIZS010000126.1:0-2866 GCA_035516955.1 Rhizomicrobium sp. | reverse complement strand
GCCTTTGCGCTCGGCGCCGAAGGCGTGCAGATGGGCACGCGCATGGTGTCGTCGGCGGAATCGCCGGTGCATGCGAACTGGAAGAATGCGATCCTCGAGGCGGAAGAGACTTCGACCGTGTTCCTCAACCGCTTCGGACCGGGACCGGCGCTGCGCGCGCTGCGCACCGAGAAGACGACGAAATTCGAGAAGGAGCCGCCGGCCAACATCATGAGCGAATTCGGCCATGCGCTCGATCTCTATTTCGGCGGCGACATGGAAGCCTCGATCGCGCTCTCCGGCCAGGTCGCGGGCCGCATCGATCAGGTCAAGCCGGTGAAGCAGATCGTCGACGAGACCGTGGCGGAGTTTCACGCGACGATTGCGGGGCTGGCAAAGCGCTACGCTCCTTAATCACCTCCCACACGTGGGGCGAGCGAGGCGCGGAGTGTTATCACCTCCCCACGAGGAGGAGGTGATGATGAGGCGGAAAGATGAGAGGTAACATGGCTCATATCGATCGCAACGGCGTGAAGATCGCCTGCGAAACGCACGGCTCCGGCCCCGCGCTCCTGCTCACGCATGGCTACTCGGCGACGCGCGCGATGTGGAAGGGACAGATCGAAATGCTGGCGCAGGATCACACGCTGATCCTCTGGGACATGCGCGGCCATGGCGACAGCGACTATCCCGAGGATCCGTCGCAATACAGCGAAGAACACACCGTCGCCGACATGGCGGCGCTTCTCGATGCCGTGGGCGCGAAACAGGCGGTGATTGGCGGGCTCTCGCTCGGCGGCTACATGTCGCTCGCCTTCCATCTGGCGCATCCCGAACGCACCAAAGCGCTGCTCATCATCGACACCGGCCCAGGCTTCCGCAAGGACGAGGCGCGGGCGGGCTGGAACGCGACCGCGCGCAAGACGGCGGAGCGCTTCGAGCGCGAAGGTCTGGCGTCGCTCGAAGGCGGCAGTGCCGAGCGCCGCATCGCACGGCATCGAAATGCCAAGGGCCTGGCGCTTGCCGCGCGCGGCATGCTCGCCCAGCGCGATGCGCGCGTGATCGACTCGCTCGCGACGATCAAGGTGCCGTCGCTGGTCGTGGTCGGCGCCAACGATGCGCCCTTCCTCGCCGCCTCCGACTACATGGCGGCGAAGATCCCGGGCGCGGAGAAAATCGTCATCCCCGACGCCGGCCACGCCGCGAACATCGACAATCCCGAAGCGTTCAACGCGGCCATCGAGGGGTTCCTGAAGCGGCACGGGCTCTAAGAAAGAGTCCTCCCTCTCCTCCCGAAGGGGGAGAGGGCCGGGGTGAGGGGGAGTAAAGCTTTCGAAGAGTGAGCACCGCCGCCCTTGTTCTGCATCGTGTTGCGTCCCCCCTCACCCTAACCCTCTCCCCCTATCGGGGGAGAGGGAATACAAGTGTGAAATGACCTCGCTCAAACCCGAAACCCTTGCCGCCCAGGCGCTGGGCTGGATCGACGAGAAGACGCGCAGCGTGTCGCCGCCGATCCACGTCTCCTCCACCTATGAGCGCGATCCCGACAATGAATACCGCTCGGGCCGCAACTACATCCGCCCGGACAATCCCAGCTTCGATCAGCCCGAGGCGCTGCTCACCGCGCTGGAGGAAGGCGCGGCCGCGATGCTTTTTTCCTCCGGCATGGCGGCGGCGAGCGCCTGCTTCCTCGCGCTCAGGGCCGGCGATCACGCGATCATTCCCGAGGTGATGTATTGGGGCCTGCGCGGCTGGGTGCAAAGCTTCGCGCGCGATTGGGGGCTGAAGCTCGACATCGTCGATACCGGCGATCTCGCCGCGGTGAAGCGCGCCGCGCGGAAAGGCGAAACCAAACTCATCTGGATCGAGACGCCGGGCAATCCGATGTGGAATGTCACCGACATCGCCGCGGTGGCCGAGATCGCGCACGGCTGCGGCGCGCGGCTGGCAGTGGATTCGACGGTGGCGACGCCGGTGCTCACCCGCCCGCTTTCGCTCGGCGCCGACATCGTGATGCATTCGGCGACGAAATATCTGAACGGCCATTCCGATCTCACCATGGGCGTGCTCGTCACGCGCGCGAAGGACGACTATTGGGAGCGGCTGTCGACGGTGCGCACCAAGATCGGCGGCGTGCCGGGCTCGTTCGAAAGCTGGCTGTTGCTGCGCGGCATGCGCACGCTCTATCCGCGGGTGCGCATCGCCTGCGCCAATGCGCAAAGGATCGTCGAGCATTTCGCGCGTCATCCGAAACTGGAAGCGGTGCTCTATCCCGGCCTGAAGGATTTCCCCGGCCATGCGATCGCGGCCAGGCAGATGAGCGGCGGCTTCGGCGGCATGCTGTCGATCCGGGTGAAGGGCGGCGAGGCGGCGGCGATCGCGGTGGCGGCGAAGGTGAAAGTGTGGAAGCGCGCCACCTCGCTCGGCGGCACGGAGTCGCTGATCGAGCATCGCGCCTCGGTGGAAGGACCCGACACGCCATGCCCGCGCGATCTGCTCAGGCTGTCCTGTGGCATCGAAGACGCCGCCGACCTCATCGGCGATCTCGAACAGGCGCTGGGGTAAAGCGCCGGCCGATTCGCTGTGCGCAAAACCGCCCCGAAATCGCCGTTTCCGACGGCGCGAAACCCGCCCGTTTCCGGAAATCATCCGCTAAGCCCTTGATCGCGCGGAAAAACGTAGCAACGCCAGAACCTTAGAAATAATCCCAAGAATAATCCGGGATTATGAAAATAGCGCATTTTCTTAGGAACGATCCTTGACGACCGTGACGGTGCAAGCGTACGTTGCGCTCATCTCTCGAACTGCGCCTGAGATCCACCCGCCTGCGAAAGCCCGGCGGGTTTTTCATGTCCATTTCCCTCTTCCCCCGACAGGGGGAGAGGGC
>DATIZS010000125.1:0-2241 GCA_035516955.1 Rhizomicrobium sp. | reverse complement strand
TGACGTCGAATGAACGCTCCAGCGTATGCTCGCCGTCCATCAACACTTCAGGCTCGACGACAGGCACGATGCCCGCTTCCTGGCACAACGCTGCGTACCTCGCCAGTGCATGGGCGTTGGCGTCGATGCAGTACTCGCTCGGAATCTCCCGGCCCACATTGATCACCGCGCGCCACTTGGCAAAAACGGCACCCAGCTTCTTGTATTCCGCGAGACGCTCACGCAGGCCGTCAAGTCCCTCGGTCACCTGCTCGCGGGCGGCACCGGCGAGCGCCTTAGCGCCGGTATCGACCTTGATGCCCACCAGTATGCCGTTTTTCCTGAGCGCGTCCGCAAACGGCGTCCCGTCGCGGGCCGATTGCCGGATGGTTTCATCGTAGAGAATCATGCCGCTGATGAACTGCGAGAGTCCCTGCGCCGTGATCAGGAGTTCGCGGTAGCCGCGGCGGGTTTCCGCATTTGATTCGAGCGCGATGGAATCGAAGCGTTTCTTGATGGTTCCGCTCGACTCATCAATCGCGAGTAAGCCCTTGCCCGGCGTGACCATCGCCGCGGCCGTTGTTGCGAGTTCGCGTTCAAACATGTTCGCCTCCAGCTTCTGAGCAGCGGCCGGGACCGTGTTGCAGGGGACCGCTTTATACGAGCTATTTTACCGCCACGCCAATTCCGTTTGCCATGAGGGGGTCAGGCCTTGCGGTGCTCGCCAACCTTCACTATTTTCATCGTGTTGGTGCCGCCGGCCTTGCCGAACGGCTCGCCGATTGTGAGCACGATGTAGTCGCCGCGGTTGACCGCACCCCGCCTCAAGAGCTCGTCTTCCGCCATGTGCAAAGCGCGCTCCGGGTTGCGCGCGCCTTTGAAATTGATCGGATAGACGCCCCGGAACAGCGTCACGCGCCGCCGCGTCTCCACCACCGACGATAACGCGAAGATCGGCACGCTCGAATTCATGCGCGACATCAGCAGGACCGTCCTTCCGCTCTGCGTAAGCGCGGCGACCGCCTTGATGTTGAGGCTGTTGGCGGTGAAGATCGTCGCCCGCGCGATCGCCTCCTCGACGTTCGCTGGCGCATCCGCGCGCCGCCTTTCGGAAACGAAGGTTTCGTCCTTTTCCGCCTCGAGGCAGACGCGCGCCATCGCGGCCACGGTTTCCACCGGGTATTTGCCGGTCGCGGTCTCCGCGGACAGCATCACGGCGTCGGTGCCGTCGAGCACGGCGTTGGCAACGTCCGACACTTCGGCGCGCGTCGGGATCGGATTGCTGATCATGGACTCCATCATCTGGGTTGCCGTGATCACCACCTTGTTGCGCTCGCGCGCCATGCGGATCATGCGCTTTTGCAGCGCGGGGACCGCCGCGTCGCCGACCTCGACCGCGAGATCGCCGCGCGCAACCATGATGGAATCCGCGGCTTCCAGGATTTCGGCCAGCGCCGGGATCGCTTCTGCGCGCTCGATCTTGGCGCAGATCTGGCTCTTGCCCCCGGCTTCAACCATCAGGTCGCGCGCGCGCCGGATATCGGTCCCGGAGCGTGGAAATGAAACCGCAAGATAGTCGGCCTTGAGCCGCGCGGCCGTCTTGATGTCCTGCATGTCCTTGTCCGTCAGCGCCGGTGCCGTCAGCCCGCCGCCCTTGCGGTTGATGCCTTTGTTGTTGGACAGCGCGCCGCCCTGGTCGACGACGCAATGGATGCGCGGGCCCTTGACCTGGGTGACCGCGAGCACGATGCGACCATCGTCGAGCAACAGCGTGTCGCCGGGCGCGACGTCCTGCGGCAGGTTCTTGTAATCGAGCCCGACACGGTGTGCGTTGCCGAGCTTGCACTCCGCATCGAGAACGAACGTGTCGCCGGGCGCGAGCGTCACGTGGTCGTGCTCGAATCGCCCGATGCGGATCTTCGGCCCCTGCAGGTCGACGAGCACGCCTACCGAATGGCCCGACTTGCGCGCGAGCTCGCGCACGAGTTCCACTCGCGCGGCGTGCTCCGTCGCGGTGCCGTGCGAAAAATTCATGCGCACCACGTCGAGCCCGGCTTCGATCATGCGCGCGAGCGTCTTTTTGTCGCTCGAGCTGGGACCGAGCGTGGCGACGATCTTGGTGCGGCGGGGCATCGGGTTCAGGCGCGCGCGCGCTGCTCGAGAATTTCCACCGACGGCAGCTTTCTGCCCTCGAGAAATTCGAGGAAGGCGCCGCCGCCGGTCGAGATATACGAGACTTTGCCGGTGACGCCGTACTTCGCG
>DATIZS010000124.1:0-9975 GCA_035516955.1 Rhizomicrobium sp. | reverse complement strand
GGAAGGAATCGCCCGCGCGCAATGTGGTGTTGGAAGCCAGATCGACCGTTTGGTTGAAATCGAGCGTGCCTCTGGGAAGGCCCAGCGCATCGAGCACGCTTGCGCCGTTGGGATCGACGGCGATGGCCGCGCCCGACGACTGGCCTTCGGCGCCGCCATATTGCTGCGCCCAGTTCACGCTGCCGTCGGCGCCGAGGGCTGCGACGAAGGCGTTGCTGGTATTGGCGGCGCTGCGCGTTTGCCCTGCGAAGGTGCCCGTTGTCGTGCCGGTGAGATAGACCGTGCCGTCGCTTCCCACCGTGACGCCGCCGCCCTGATCGGTGGCCGAGGTTCCGACATAGCTCACATGATCGGCGCTCACGCTGGCGCCCGAATCGGTGAGCGCGACGACGAAGGCATCCTTGCCGCCGCTTCCGGCATTGGCGACGCTCGCATTCAGCGCCATGTTCGAGGTTGTGCCCGAGAGATAGATGTCGTTGCCCGAAATCGCGAGGCCGCCGATCGCGCCGCCATTCTGCAGATCGCCGAGATCGACCTGCCACACCGGCGCCTGCGTCGCATCGCCGTTCGCGTATTTGGAGAGGATCGCGTGGCCGTTCTGCATGCTCGCCACCACCAGCCCGCCATCGGGCGCGATGGCGGTCGCCGCGACGGAATCGGTTCCGCTCGTTCCCGATTGCTGCTCGTAGACGACATTGCCCTTCGAATCGAGTTTCGCGACATAGGCGTCGGCGCCGCCCTGGCTCGTTTGGCCTGCGCCGATCGTGCCCGTGACCTGCCCGCCGATATAGATGTTGCCGGAGGAATCGATGCTCACCGACGCGGCCTGGTTGGAGGAAAGCGCCTGGATCTGCTTCACCCAGATCTGGTTGCCTTCCGCGTCGTATTTGGCGACGAAGCTGTCATTGTTGCCGTCGGCGATGGCATCGCTGGTCAGATCCGCGGTCGTCGAACCCGCGATGACGACATTGCCGCTCGAATCCACCGCGAGCGAGGCGCCATTGGCGGTGCCGGCGCTTCCGACGAGCTTGGTCCATTGCAGATTGCCCGCCGAATCGTATTTCGACAGCACCACATCCTGCGTGCCCTGATTGAGCTGGTTGCCGAAATCGCCCGTTGCGTTGCCGAGTACATAGACATTGCCGTTGGAATCCACCGCCGTCGATTGCGCGGTGGTCGTGCCGTTGTCGGGATTGGTGGAAACGTTGAAAAGGCCGCGCGGCGTGGAATCGAGACCGGTGAGCTTGACGAGGCGCCCCTGCTGATCGGGCCCTGTGGCGCCGATGATCGTGCCGTTCGGAGCGGTGACGCCGGGCGTTCCCGTAGTAGAGCCCGAGGAGCCGGCGAAATAAAGCGCCGCACTGGACGAGGCCGAGGACAGCGTGAGCGTTTCGCTCGGCGCATTGGTGATGGCGATGCCGTAGGTCGCCTTCGTGGGATCGTCGATCGAGCCGCTCGTCATCACGCGCTGGAAGCGCGAGGAGAAACCCGCCGCCGATAGCTGCTGGTTCACGTATGTGACGATGTTGTCGAGCGTGAGCCCGCCCTGAACCTGCGACAGATCGATGGGAACGTCGGTCTGAACCCCGTTCTTCGTCACCGAAATGTCGAAACTGTCGCTCGCGCTGACATTGGCGAGCGGACTGGAAAGCTGCGCGTCGCTCGCGATGGTGCCGCCCGTATAGTTCATAGGCGGGAACGGAATCGAGACCTGGCTCGTGACCGAAGAGCTCGGCGCTGTCGCCTGCAGCGTGAAATTGTTGAAGCTTTCGGTGGAGATGAAATTCTGTACCTCCGCCATGCCGGCCTGGAAGCGCGTGTTGAAACCGGCGAGCTGGCCCGCGGTCATGCCGTCGCGCTGCGACATGCTCGCGAGATAGGCGAGCGAATTGACCGCCTGATAGAGCGCGAAGAGCTTCTGGTTGTCCTGTTCGGTTTTCGTGTCTTGCGTCGTGCCCGCGCCCGGCGGCACTTTGGAAAGATCGAAGACGCTGGTGGCGGAGAGGACCTGCGCGTCCTCCGCCTGCTGCGAGGGCGGATTGAGATTCTCCCAGGGCGCGGCATCGTTGGCGGTCGCGCTGTTCGCGCTTTGCGCAAGGGAAGCGGCCTGGCTCGCCGTCGCCACCGGCAGCTTGGAATTGTAATAGCTCACCAGCAACGACGGATCGAAGCCGATGATGGGAACGCCTGCGCCGCTCATGGCCGCGATTTTCGCTCTTTCCGCCTTAAGGATGCGCTAACCGGGATCATGCTTAACGCGGCCTTAACGAGACGGCGGCGAAAACATCGCCCATGAACGCGCGCGCGCATTACGAAGAGGGCCTGCGGCTTTCGGCCAAGGGCCGCCACGCCGAGGCGATTTCGCGCTACGAACAGGCGCTGGCCGGCAATCCTTCCGATACGCATGTGCTGTTCGCGCTGGGTAATTCGGCGCGCGTTCTGGGCCTTCCGACCGTGGCCGAACAATTCTACCGCCGCGTGCTGGCGGCCGAGCCGGGGCGCGTCGAGGCGCTGGTCAATCTCGCCAATCTTTTGCGCGCCAACGGACAGTTCGAGGCGGCGCGCGCCTCGATCGCGCCGGCTCTCGCGGCAAATCCCGGATGCGCCGAATTGTGGCTCACGCTCGGCTCCGTCCATCGCGAGATGGGCCATGCGGGCGAGGCCGAGGCGCATTATCGCGAAGCGCTGCGTTTGCGTCCCGATTATGCGGCGGCGCTGGGCAATCTCGCCGATCTTTTGTCCGATGAAGGCAATACCGGAGAGGCGCTTTCGCTCTACGACCGCGCGCTCAAACGCGAGCCGGAGAATGCGCAAGCCCGCCTCAACCGCGCCATCCTGCACCTGGCGAACGGCAATCTGAAAGAAGGCTGGCGCGATTATGCGGCGCGTTTGAAGATTCCCGGCAAGGCGCCCGAATGCGATCATCGTTTGACGAAATGGGCCGGCGGCTCGCTGAAGCGCACGCGATTGCTGGTGACCGCCGAACAGGGCGTGGGCGACGAACTCATGTTCGCGAGCATGATCCCCGATCTTGCCGCGCGCGCGGAGCGCGAAGCCGGCAGCGTGATCCTGGAATGCGAGAAGCGGCTCGTTCCGCTGTTCGCGCGTTCCTTTCCCAACGTGACGGCGAGACCTTCGCGGATGGAAACCAAGGGCGGCGTGACCATTTCGCGTTACGACTGGCTGAAAGCCGCGGGCGGCGCGAATGCGGCAATCGAAACCGGAAGCCTGCCGCGCTGGCTGCGCGGCGAAATTCCGGCGTTTGCGAAACCGCATGCCTATCTCGTTCCCGATGCCGAGGAATGCGCGCATTGGAAAGCGGCATTCGGCGGCGCGACCGGCATTTGCTGGCGCAGCGGAAAGCTCGGCGGCAGCCGCAACCTGCAATTCGCGCCGCTGGAGGCATGGGCGGCGTTCATCCGCGAAATCCCGGGCGAGATCGTCTCGGTGCAATACGACGCGACAGCCGACGAGATCGCCCGCTTGGAATCGCTCAGCGGGCGCAAGATTCTTATGCCGCAAGGCATCGATCAGAAGCAGGAACTGGATCGCGCAACAGCGCTTCTTTCCGCGCTCGATTGCGTGGTGAGCGCACCGACGGCGGTTGCATGGCTTGCCGCGGGCGCGGGCGTTCCGACCTTCAAGGTTCTCTACGACAAAAGCTGGACGAGTTTCGGCGAAGACTACGAGCCCTTCGCGCCCTCCTGCCGCTGCATGATGCCGGGCCGCGCGGGCGACTGGGCGGATGCGTTCGGAAAAACCTTAGAGGCGATCAGACAGAGGCGCGCTTCGGCGTAAGCCGCGCTTTTGCAAGCTCCGCCGACAGATCGGCCGCGATGCGCGAAGCACCTTCGCCATCCACCGTCATCAATCCCGCCGCGCGCATTTCGCGCCGGCGCGGCGAATCGGCAAGCAGCGCCCAGACGGCCGCGGCGATATCGCCATCCTCTACGCGCTCGGCCAATCCCAGCGAAAGCCCGATGCCGGCATCCTCGAAGGCGGAAGCCGAAAGCGCGTGATCCTCGTTGAGGCAGAGATAAAGCGCGGGCACGCCATAGGCCGCGAGTTCATAGGCCGTGACGCCGAAGGCGCCGAGGGCGAGATCGGCGGAGGCATATTCGGTGGCGAGATCGTCGGCCCCTTCCAGCGTTTCGAAATTGGGCGCCATGGCCACAATCGCGCGGGCAATCTGTGCCGCATCGTTCATGCCCGGACCGATGACGAAGCGCGCGCGGAACACCGGATCGAGCTTGGCGAGCGCGCGCGCGGCAATCGGCGTCAGCCCCAGAGGATCGCTGCCGCCCATGGCGACGAGGAGCGTGGGCCGCGGGGAATGGGCGCGCTGCACGGGCTTCAATTTGTTCAGGCCGAGCAAGGCCCATTCCCAGCCGATGCGCGCGGCGCAACGCGAGCCCGGCCAGTCGAGGCGGAATGCCTGCGGCACCGGCGGATAATAGGCGAGGTCGGCGGCGAGCCGGCGCGCGCTCGCATCGTCGATCACGGCGGTGACCGGAACGGACCTGGAAAGCGTCGCCAGTTCGCCGCGCGACACGCCTTCGCGCATGTCGCAGACGAGAAGATCGGGGTGCGCGCTTGCGATCATGGATTTGAGCGTGGAGAAATCGTTTTCCGGGCACGTGGTCACGAGTTCGAAACCGGCCGCGCGGATGGGCGTCTGCGCGTCTTCGGATCCGTTGACGGCGAAGATCGCGCCTAGCCCCTCGCGGTCGCGAAGCGCGCGCGCCAGCGCCACCATGCGCTTGACATGGCCGTATCCGAATTTCCCGCCGCCGTCGCAGCGGATGAGCGCAAGCGCGCCTTCCTTCGCGACTTCCTTCTGGCGCACATGGGCGTTGAGCGCGCGCAGTGAGGGCTCGCGCTCGAGCAAGAGAAGAAGATCGGCGAGCGAAGCTTCGCCCGCTTTCGCGTCAAGGCGCTCATACACGGCTTCGACGAAAGCGAGATCGTCGGGCGTATCGATGGTGAGGCGGCCGCCTTGGCGCGCGAGCGAAGGATATTCCGGCGCGCGCGCGATCTTCACGAAATCGGGATGGAGCTTGAAATAGGCGGTGACGTGCTCGCGCGCGGTCGCGTCATTGCGCGCATCCATCATCAGCCGGTCGAGCGCGCGGCGGCTGAAGGGATCCACCCCTTCATGCGCGGTGACCGCGCCGTCTTCGAGCAGCACGTAATCGCCTTCCTGCGCGATCATGTGATCGATCAGATGATCGATGAAACCGGCGTCGACGAAAGGCGCATCCGACGAGACGCGTACGATGATATCGGCATTGAGCAGATCGGCCGCGCGCGCGAAACGCGCCAGCACATCGTCTTCCGGCCCGCGCACGACCGCGATGCCGTTCGCCTCGCCGAATTCGGCGATGGCGTCGTCGCGCGGATTGGTGGAGGTCGCGATCGCGATTTCTTCGATCCGTTTGGAGCGCTCGAGACGATGGACGATATGCCAGAGAAGCGGTTTTCCGGCGATCGGCTTCAGCACTTTTCCCGGCAATCGCGTGGAGCCCATGCGCGCCTGAATGACGGCGACGATGCGCCCGCTCATGCCGCCGATTCCCATTCGGCGCGGATATGGCGAAGCGGACGCATGCCGTCCGACGGATCGGCGCGCCAGTCGCGGTCGGCGAGTTCGGAGGGTTGCGGGCCTTTGAAGCCTTCGCCGTCCGCTTTCATGCTTTCGCGGATGCGCGCGATGACGGGCGCGATTTCCTCGGGCAGCCAGCAATGACCGGCTTCGTATTCCGCGCCCTTGCCGTCGAGATCGAGATGGAATTCGATCGTGCTCGCGCCCCAGCGATGCACGGCGCGATCGATGACGCTCGGTTTCCGCGTGTGATCGGACCAGCCGACGGCGCAGCCCGTAGCTACGCGAATGGCGGAAATCGCCGACAGATTGGCTTCTTCCGGCGGCGTGGGATAGGCGGAGACGCAATGCAGCAGCGTGACGTCGTTCGCACCCGCGCGCTTCAGCGTTTCGGAGGCGGATTTGATCTCCTCCATCGTCGCCATGCCCGTCGAAAGCACGATGGGTTTGCCGGTTTTCGCGACGGCTTCCAGCAGCGGCGTCACCAGCAATTCATAAGAGGCGATCTTGTAGAAATTCACGTAAGGCCTGAGCTCCTCCACCGCCTCCAGATAAAACGGCGTGCAGGCGAACTGGATGTTCCGCTCGAAGCAGCGCAGCGCTAGCGGCCCCAGATGCGCCGGCGGCAATTCCCATTCGCGCCGCGCGCGATGCTTGGCGCTCTTCGACAGGATCACCGGCGCGAACATGCGGTCGATCTTGAAGAGCTGGAATTTCACCGCGTCGCAGCCCGCATCCGCCGCCGCATCCACGAAGGCGAGCGCGCGCGAAAGATCGCGGGCGTGGTTGGAGGAGGCCTCGGCTATGAAGATGGGGCTCATCGATTCCCGTCCTTAACCCTTTCTAAAGAGCACATGGCTAAGAGTTGGTTAACGGGCGACCCATGAGCGAACGCACTGAAGCTTTTTTCATCGTCTCGAGCGGCCGTTCGGGCACGGCGATGCTGGCCAAGGCGCTGACCGCGGCCGGCGGCGTCGAAATGCACCACGAATACATGGTGCACATCGTTCAGAAGCTGGGCGCGCGGCGGTATATGGGGCTCGCGGGCGCCGAAGAGGCGCGCGAAACCTTGCGCCAGACGCATGCGGCGGCGGTGCGCACCAGCGAGGCGGGTCATTGGGGCGATTCCTCCAACAAGCTTTCCTGGCTGATTCCCGAACTGGCCGAGATTCTGCCGGAGGCGAAATTCGTCCATCTCGTGCGCGACGGGAGGAAAGTCGCCGGCTCCTATTTCCGCAAGCTCGCGGACGAATGCTACGACGACCGATCGGTTGCGATCCTGCGGGCGCATCTCGACGATCCGGCGGCGAACCTCGCGCCCCCGCCGGAGAAGAAATATTGGTGGCCGATCCCGAAGGATCCCGCCTTCCGCGCCTTCGATCAGTTCGAGCGCATCGCCTGGCATTGGGCCGAGATCAATCGCGTGATCCTGGATTCGCTTGCCGCACTTCCGCCGCAGCGCAAATATTTCGTGCGGCTCGAGGATCTTTACACTTCGGCGCATGAGGTGCGCTCGCTTTTCCGCTTTCTTAATCTTCCTTACCGCGACGAAACGGGCGCGATGTTCGCGCGGCCCCACAATGTGAACCGCCCCGAAGACCGTCTGCTCGATGCCGGTCAATCCGCAAACTTCGAGCGCATCGCAGGCGCGATGATGCGCGAACTCGGCTATGCGAGCCGCGCGGAATACGTAGTGAATTATTAACGACGAGTGGCTGAAGATGGTTACCGGGAACTTCCGGGCCAAAGCCATGAGCAATATTTGCGAGCTCTGCCGTCACGATTTGAGCGCGGCCGTGTACGAGCCCGAACGCTCGACGCGCGGATTGAAAGTGCATATCTGCGCGCATTGCGGGCTCGTGCAGAGCACGCCGCGCGTCGACCGCGCCGAACGCGCGCAAGCCTCCGTTTCGGGCGGCGCCGATTGGGGCAATGTGCGCTACGGCAAGGGATTCCGCACCGGCGTGGCACTGGCCGCGCTCAAGCGCTATGCCGTTCTCTCCGAAGAGATTTCGCTGCTCGATGTGGGCTCCAACCGCGGCAGCTTCGTGCGCGCCTTCCTCGATGCCGCGCCGGAAGCGCGCATCGTGGCGGTCGAGCCCGACGAGCGCGTCAGCGAATCCTGCGCCGGGCTGGAACGCACCGATCTCGTCCGCGCGCGCATTGAAGACGCGGCGCTGGAATCCAACCGCTTCGATATCGTCCATTCCTGCCACACGATCGAGCATCTGGCGCATCCGATGCGCGCGCTGGCCGATCATTGGCGCGTGCTGAAGCCAAACGGCCTGCTCGTGCTCGATGCGCCCAATATCGCCATCATCGAAGCCGACGACATCATCGAGGAATGGTTTATCGACAAGCATCTTTATCATTTCTCGGTGCGCACGCTGATGCGCATGGTGCGCGCGGCGGGCTTCGACATCGTCTCCGCGCCCGATCCCAAGGATCGCGAAAATCTCCTGCTGGTGGCGCGCAAGTCGCGCGTCGGCTATGCGGTGGCGGGCGCCGATCCGCTGGAAGTCAGCGAAGCCGAACGGCTGATGGCCGAATATGTCTCCGCGCGCGCACGCAATCTTGCCGCACTCACCGCCATGGCCGCCGAACTCGCGCGTCTGGCGCCGCGCCGTGTGGCGATGTGGGGCGCGGGCCGGCTCTTCGACACGCTGGTGACGCACGGCCAGTTTGCGCCGGAAACGCTGTCTCTGCTGATCGACAAGCATCTGAAGCCCCATGTCGGCACGCGCTATGGCTGCGCGCTGGCGGAGCCGGAAGATCTCGCCGATGCCGATCCCGGAATCGTCGTCGTGATGTCGCGCGGCTTCGCCGACGAGATCGCCGAGGAAGCCAAGCGCCTGGCGCCGCGCGCCGAGATCATCCTCTACAGCGATCTGCTCAATCGCGCGCGGAAGGCCGCCTGACATGGGATTGGCCGAGCGCAAAACGGGCCTCTTCGATTCGCGCGATTCGCTTGCCGAGGAAATCGCCAAGGCCGCGCGGTTCACGCGCCAATATGCGATCGCCTCCATCTATCACGCGGGCTCGGGCCATCCGGGCGGCGCGCTTTCCTCGGCCGATATTCTCGCGTGCCTCTTCGGCGCGGAATTGAATTTCTGGCCGAGCGCGATCGACGATCCCATGCGCGACCGCTTCGTGCTTTCCAAGGGCCATGGCGCGCCCGCGCTTTACGCGGTGGGCGCCTATTACGGATTCTGCGGGCCGAAGAACGCGCTTTCCTTGCGCAAGATCGGAAGCCTTTTCCAGGGTCATCCCCATGTGCGCGATCTTCCCTGGGTGGAAACCAGCACCGGCTCGCTCGGACAGGGATTTTCGGTTGCGCTCGGCATGGCGATGGGGCTGAAGCTCCAGAAGATCGCCAATGCGCGCGTCTATGCGCTGCTCGGCGACGGCGAATTGCAGGAAGGCGAAGTGTGGGAAGCCGCGATGTGTGCCGCCCATCACAAGCTCGACAATCTCTGCGCCGTCATCGACTACAACAAGATGCAGAGCGACGACCGCAACGAAAACATCATGCGGCTCGAGCCGCTGGCGGCCAAATTCCGCGCGTTCGACTGGGCGGTGGCCGAGATCGACGGCCACGACATCGGCGAAATCCTGACTTCCTTCCGCCGCGCCTCGGCGACGCAAGGACGCCCTTCCGTGCTCATCGCGCATACGGTGAAGGGCAAAGGCGTTCCCTACATGGAAAACATCGCCCATTGGCACGGCAGCGTGAAGCTCACGCGCGCCCAAGCCCAAGAGGCGCTGGCCGCGCTCGGCGCGAGCGGCGACGAAATCCGGGAGCTTCTCGATGAGTGCTGAAGCGCCTTCGCTGATCGGAACGAGCGGCGATTCCTTGCGCGAGGCCTTCGGCAAGGCGCTATCTTCGCTTGCCGACGAGTTTCCCAAACTGGTCGTGCTCGACGCCGATATCGCGGGCGGCACGGGCGTGCATCATTTCCGCAAAAGCCATCCCGACCGCTTCCTGCAATTCGGCATCGCCGAACAGAACATGATGGCGGCGGCGGGCGGATTGGCTGCGGTCGGCTTGCTGCCCGTGGTGACGACCTTCGCCGTCTTCTGCCTGCGCGCCATCGAACAGGCGCGGCTTTCGCTCGCTTACTGCAAGCGCAATGCGAAGATCGTGGGAAGCCATCCCGGAATCGATGTCGGCCCCGATGGCGGCTCGGCGCAGGCGCTCGAAGACCTCGCGGCCTTCCGCGCCATTCCCGGCATGACCGTGATCTCGCCCGCCGATCCGGCCGAGACCGCGGCCGCGACGCGCGCGATCCTTCAATTCGACGGTCCCGTCTATATGCGCACGGGCCGAAGCCCGGCCAAACGCGTGTTCGGCGACGACCACGCCTTCGAGATCG
>DATIZS010000123.1:0-2411 GCA_035516955.1 Rhizomicrobium sp. | reverse complement strand
CATTACAGAAAGTTGCTGAAACGGACCCATCAATCAAACTAAACGTCGCACGTGCTATCGCAGCCATAGAGAGCAGAGCGCCTGTCACGAAATGAGCGATGCTTCCCTGCCAAGCCCAAAGAGCGGATGCGCTATTTGCCGGACCAGCGGCGGAAGAGGAGCGAGGCGTTGGTGCCGCCGAAGCCGAAGGAATTGGAGAGTGCGTATTCGATTTCGACCTTGCGCGACTGATTTGGGACGTAATCGAGATCGCACGCGGGGTCGGGGCACTCCTGATTGATGGTCGGGGGCACGATCCGATCGCGCAAGGCGAGGACGCTGATGCCGGCCTCGAGGCCGCCCGCGCCGCCGAGCAAGTGGCCGGTCATGGATTTGGTAGAGCTAATGGGAACTTTCTTCGCGCGGTCACCGAAGACGCGCTTTAGCGCGACGGTTTCGATGGCGTCGCCGATGGGCGTGGAGGTTCCGTGCGCGTTGACATAGCCGACTTCGGCGGGAGTGATGCCGCCGTCTTTTAGAGCGGCCATGGAGACACGATAGCCGCCGTCGCCCTGCTCGGCGGGCTGCGTGATGTGGTAGGCATCGCCGGACATGCCGTAGCCGACGATTTCGGCAAGAATGTTTGCACCGCGACGTTCAGCGACTTCGAGGGCTTCGAGGATCAGAACACCAGAACCTTCGCCGACGATGAAGCCGTCTCGTTCGGCGTCGAACGGGCGGCTGGCCTTTTCGGGATGATCGTTGCGCGTGGAAAGAGCGCGCATCGCGCCGAATCCGCCGATGCACATCGGCGTGACCGCGCCTTCGGAACCGCCGGCGATCATCACTTCCGCCGCGCCGCGCTGGATAATCTTATACGCATCGCCAATCGCGTGGGCAGAGGCGGAGCAGGCCGTAGCCGTGGCGGAATTGGGGCCCTTCGCACCATAGCGAATGGAAACGTGACCGGAAGCGAGATTGATGATCGCGGCGGGAATGAAAAAGGGAGAAATCTTGCCGGGGCCACCGTTGAGATATTTGGAGTGTTCGCGCTCGATGACGTCGAAACCGCCGATGCCGGAACCGATGTAAACGCCAGTGGCGGGGGCAAGTTCCGGGGTGATGGTGAGGCCGGACATGTTAATTGCGAAGTCGGAGGCAGCCATGGCGAGCTGAATGAAGCGAGCCATTTTCTTCAGCTCTTTTTTCTCGACCCAGTTCAGGGGATCGAAATTTTTCACTTCGCCGGCGATCTGACAATCGAAGGCGGAGGGGTCAAACGCGGCGATGCGGGCGATGCCGTTCTTTCCGGCAAGCAGATTCTGCCAGACCTCTCCCGTGCCGATTCCGCACCCGCAGATCAAGCCTACGCCCGTGACCACAACTCGACGGTTCAATGCGGAAGATCTCCTGTATGGATTGGACGGCCCCTAAAACAGGCTGGGCTTCTGCTGGGGCTGATCAGCACGCCGCCAGCGCCCACTGCGGCGGGCGCGCCAGCCTAGCTACCGCAGCGAGTGCCGGGCCTGTGTAGTACGAGCACGGTTGCGGGAACCTGCGGCGGATTACTTGCTTGCCTTGGCGTGCTTATCGATATATTCGATCGCGTCTTTCACCGTGGCAATCTTTTCGGCATCCTCATCCGGGATTTCGATGCCGAACGCTTCCTCAAAGGCCATGACCAGCTCGACGGTATCGAGCGAATCGGCGCCGAGGTCGTCCACGAAAGAAGCGGTAGGGGTGACTTCGCCTTCATCCACACCGAGTTGCTCGACAATAATCTGTTTCACGCGTTCTTCAACGCTGGCCATTCTGAATGTTCCTCCGGTATCGGCGTTCTAGAGTTTTCGCGCCCCGCCTGTCAGCGGGCGAGCCCGTTGCCACCGCGCCATTCGGGAGCGTGTCCGTTTGCCCAAGCCATTCTATGCGGGGCGTGGTGCGGGGTCAACGGCTGGCCGCTTTATTTCTGCGGAAGTGTGCATCTTTTGAGCAGGGTGGCGCGCCTTCCTTTCAGCTTTCGATGCCAGCTGGCGGCGAAAGCATTCGGTGACGCTGCGGCGTGCGAGCTAGCCCATGCGCATGCCGCCGTTCACGTCGAGGACGGCGCCGGTAATGTAGGCGGCTTCGTCGCTGGCAAGGAAGACGACGGCTGCGGCGATTTCGCAGTCCTGACCAAAGCGGCCGAGCGGGATCATCGACTTCATTTTTTCCTTCAGCTCAGGCGCAAGCGGGTCGGTCATGGGCGTTTCCACGAAGCCGGGCGCGATGGCGTTGACGGTGATGTTGCGAGAGGCGACTTCGACGGCGATGGCGCGTGTGAGTCCAATCAGGCCGGCTTTCGACGCGACGTAATTCGCCTGCCCGGCGTTGCCGGTCTCGGCGACGATCGAGCTGATGTTGATGATGCGACCGGAACGCTGCTTGAGCATGGC
>DATIZS010000122.1:0-2231 GCA_035516955.1 Rhizomicrobium sp. | reverse complement strand
TGGCCGTCGGGCGCGGTTGCGACAGTTCTCAGCGCCGAGGAACCCGATTCCATCCGCGGCCATCAATTCGATGCCGCCTGGGCCGACGAATTCGCGAAATGGGCGGCGCCGCAGGCAGCACTCGACATGGCGCTGATGGCGCTGAGGCTCGGCCGCGATCCGCGCATGGCCATCACCACGACGCCGAGAAACATCTCCGCGCTGAAGATGTTGATGGAATCCTCCGGAACCGCGCTCACGAAAAGCACGACGCGCGCCAACGCCGCCAATCTGGCGCCCGGCTTCATCGAATTGATGGAAGAGCGTTACGGCGGAACCCGCCTCGGCCGTCAGGAACTCGATGCCGAGCTGATCGACGACAATCAGAACGCGCTCTGGCAGCGCCGCTGGATCGAGGATGCGCGTTTGCGCGAGGCCCCGCCGCTTTCCCGCATCGTCGTCGCCGTCGATCCGCCGGCCACGTCGCATGGCGACGAATGCGGGATCGTCGTGGCGGGATCGGCGAACAACGAGGCCTATGTTCTGGCCGACCGTTCCGCCGCCGGTCTTTCGCCCGCCGCCTGGGCCAAGGCCGTGATCGACGCTTACGAGACCCACAACGCCGATTGCATCGTGGCCGAAGCCAATCAGGGCGGCGACATGGTGAAGGCCGTGCTCGTGCAGGAATTGCCCGATGCGCCGGTCAAGCTCGTTCATGCCACGCGCGCCAAGCGCACACGCGCCGAGCCCGCCGCGCAGCTTTACGAAAAAGGCCGCGTGCATCATGTGGGCGCCTTTGCCGAGCTCGAAGACCAGATGTGCCAATATGACGGAACGGGCCGCTCGCCCGACCGCATGGATGCGCTGGTGTGGGCGCTGGTGCATCTGTTTCCCTTGAGCCGCGCCGCCAATCCGAGAGTGAGAAGTTTATGAGTGAGATGCGATTCCTTTCTCCCCCCGTTTACGGGGGGAGTGCCGTCACGCCGAAGCGCGTTAGCGCGAAGGCGGGCGGCGAGGGGGGCGGACGCCGAGTGCGCCCCCTCCGGCTCGCTTTCGCTCGCCACCTCCCCCGTAAACGGGGGAGGAAAATCGCGGCGCAATTCGACTAAGCAACACAGGAATTCCACCCATGTTCGAAAACTGGTTCCGCCCCGCGAGAGCGCGGGCGCGCAATGCCGCGCCCGAAATCAAGGCGACCCCGCCCCTGATCGCCCTGTCTCTCGCGGGGCGGGCAAGCTGGACGAACCGCGATTACGCGAGTCTGGCGCGCGAAGGCGTGATGAACAACGCCATCGTCTATCGCTGCGTGCGCATGATCGCGGAGGCGGCGGCGTCGGTGCCCTGGCTGCTTTACGAAGGCGCGCAGGAGCTGGAGGAACATCCGCTGCTGGCGCTTCTCGCCAAGCCCAATCCGCAGCAGAGCGGGGCGGCGCTCTTCGAGCGCTGGTATGCGTTCCTGCAATGCGCGGGCAATGCCTATCTCGAAGCCGTCGCGCTGCGCGGCGAGGTGCGCGAGCTTTACACGCTGCGCCCCGATCGCGTGCGTGTCGTCTCCGGCGCGCGCGGCTGGCCCGTGGCTTACACTTACGCGGTCGATCAGCAGGTGATGCGCATTTCCCGCGATCCGCTCACGGGTTTTCTGCCCGTGCTGCATGCCACGCTCTTCCATCCGCTCGACGATCATTACGGATTTTCGCCCATCGAAGCGGCGGCCACCGCCATCGACGTGCACAATTCCGGTGCGGAATGGACGAAGGCGCTGCTCGACAATGCCGCGCGTCCCTCCGGCGCACTTATATATAAGGGCCCCGACGGGGCGCCCGGCCTCACCGACGACCAGTTCCGCCGCATCAAGAACGAGCTCGAAGACGCCTATCAGGGTGCCGCGAATGCGGGCCGCCCGATGGTGCTCGAAGGCGGGCTCGACTGGCGCGCCATGAGCTACACGCCCGCCGACATGGATTTCACGAGCCTGCGCGCGGCCGCGGCGCGCGAGATCGCGCTCGCCTTCGGAGTTCCACCGATGCTGCTGGGCATTCCCGGCGACAACACGTTTTCGAATTACCGCGAGGCGAACCTCTCGTTCTGGCGCCAGACGGTGTTGCCGCTCGTCGCGCGCACGGCGCAGGCGCTGACGCGCTGGCTGGGCCCGCAATTCGGCGACAATCTGCGCATCGGTTACGACGCAGACGCCGTGGACGCGCTCGCCGCCGACCGCGAATCCACCTGGGACAAGCTCAATTCCGCGATGT
>DATIZS010000121.1:0-2853 GCA_035516955.1 Rhizomicrobium sp. | reverse complement strand
GCCCGCCATCACGCGTGCGGCGATGGCGGCCACGGGCAGTCCGATGGCCTTGGCGACGAAGGGCACCGTGCGGCTGGCGCGCGGATTGACCTCGAGCACATAGATCTCGCCGTTCTGCACCGCGTATTGCACGTTCATCAGTCCGCGGACCTCGAGCGCGCGCGCCATGTCGATCGTCTGGCGCTCGATCTCGGCGATCGTGTCCTTGGAAAGCGAATGTGGCGGGATGGCGCAAGCGGAATCGCCGGAATGCACGCCGGCCTCCTCGATGTGCTCCATGATGCCGGCGATGAAGACGTCGCCGGTGCCGTCGGCGATGGCGTCGACGTCGACTTCGATGGCGTGATGCAGGAAGCCGTCGATCAGCACCGGGTTCTCGCCCGAGATGCGGAACACGTCGCCCGATTGGACGGCGGCTTTCAGCGAGGTCTCGTCCGGCACCACGACCATGCCGCGCCCGCCCAGCACGTAAGAAGGCCGCAGTATCACCGGATAGCCGATGGCGCGCGCGGCCGCGATGGCCGCATCCATATCCATGGCCGTGCCGTTGCGCGGCTGCTTCAGCTTCAGCGTGAAGAGCAGCTGCTGGAAGCGCTTGCGGTCTTCGGCGAGATCAATAGCGTCGGGCGAAGTGCCGAGAATGGGCACGCCGGCTTCCGACAGCGCGCCAGCGAGCTTCAGCGGCGTCTGCCCGCCAAATTGCACGATGACGCCCGCCAGTGTGCCGTTCGATTGCTCGGTCGCCACGATTTCGAGCACGTCTTCGGCGGTGAGCGGTTCGAAATACAGCCGGTCGGAGGTGTCGTAATCGGTCGAAACGGTTTCGGGATTGCAGTTGACCATGATGGTCTCAAAGCCCTGCGCGTGCAGCGCGTAGGCCGCGTGACAACAGCAGTAATCGAACTCGATGCCCTGGCCGATGCGGTTCGGGCCGCCGCCAAGGATGATGATTTTCTTTTTCCTGCTGGGCCGCGCTTCGTTTTCGACCTTGCCGCCAATCGGCGCTTCATAAGTCGAATACATATAAGAGGTAAGCGCCGCGAATTCGGCGGCGCAGGTGTCGATGCGCTTGTAAACGGGGTGCACGCCGAGGCTCGCGCGCGCAACGCCCACGTCTTTTTCCTTCTGCTGCGTCAGCCTCGCCAGCCGCTTGTCGGAAAAGCCCATGGATTTCAGCCGCCGCAATTCTTCCGCGTCGTGCGGCAGCCCGTGATCGCGGAGATGATCTTCCGCGCGCACGATCTCTCCGATTTCGGCGATGAACCACGGGTCATATCCGGTGATGCGCGCGACATCTTCTTCGGGGAATTTCAGCCGCAGCGCCTGCGCCACCACGCGCAGACGGTCGGGCGTAGCGCGCCCCAGCACGGCGCGAAAGACATTGGCGTCATCGCCTTCGCCGAGGCCCGATATTTCGATTTCATCCAGTCCCGTCAATCCGGTTTCCAGCGAGCGCAGCGCCTTCTGCAGGCTTTCCGCAAAGGTGCGCCCGATCGCCATCGCTTCACCCACGGATTTCATGGATGTGGTCAGCACCGGCTCCGCATCGGGGAATTTCTCGAAGGCAAAGCGCGGAATTTTCGTCACCACGTAATCGATGGTGGGCTCGAACGATGCGGGTGTCACCTTGGTGATGTCGTTCTGCAATTCATCCAGCGTATAGCCAACCGCGAGCTTCGCCGCGACCTTGGCAATCGGAAAGCCGGTGGCTTTCGACGCCAACGCGGACGAACGCGACACGCGCGGGTTCATCTCGATGATGACCATACGCCCGTCTTTCGGGTTGACAGCGAACTGCACGTTGGAACCGCCGGTTTCCACGCCGATCTCGCGCAAGACCGCAATCGAAGCCGTGCGCATGCGCTGATATTCCTTGTCGGTCAGCGTCAGCGCGGGCGCCACCGTGATGCTGTCGCCCGTATGCACGCCCATCGGGTCGACGTTCTCAATCGAGCAGACGATGATGGCGTTGTCGCGCTTGTCGCGCACCACCTCCATCTCGAATTCTTTCCAGCCAAGCAGCGACTCTTCGATCAGCACCTCGTTGGTCGGCGAGGCGTCGAGCCCGCGCTCGACCACTTCGAAAAATTCCTCGCGGTTGTAGGCAATGCCGCCGCCGGTTCCGCCCAGCGTGAACGAGGGGCGAATGACCGCGGGCAGGCCGACATTTTCCAGCGCCTCATGCGCGCGCGTGAAAGCTTCGGGCGACAGCTCCATCACCGGGTGATTTTCGCTGTCGTAAATGAAATGCCCGGCCGCGTCTTTCTTGTGGCGCAAAAATCCTTTCAGCGTCAGGCCGCGCGGAACGTCGAGGCCGATTTTTATCATCGCCTGGCGGAACAGCTCGCGGTCCTCGGCCTTGTCGATGGCCTCGGCGCTTGCCCCGATCAATTCCACGCCGTGGCGCGCTAGCGCGCCGTTTTTGCGCAACGAAAGCGCTGTGTTCAGCGCCGTCTGCCCGCCCATGGTGGGCAGCAGCGCGAACACTTTGCCCGCCGGCACGTTGGCCTTCTCGCGCGCGATGATTTTTTCCACGAACTCGGGCGTGATGGGCTCGATGTAAGTCGCGTCCGCCAGGCCCGGATCGGTCATGATGGTGGCGGGGTTGGAATTCACCAGCACGATGCGGTAGCCCTCGGCGCGCAACGCCTTGCACGCCTGCGCGCCGGAATAATCGAATTCGCAGGCCTGGCCGATGACGATGGGCCCCGCGCCGATGATCAGAATGGTGTGAATGTCGGTGCGTTTGGGCATTTCATTCCGCGCGAAGAGCCGCACGCGTGCTCGTGGGCGCGCGCGGGTCCGATGAAGTTTCAGGCTAAGGGGACTGTCTAGCGGCGATTCTTGGCAGGG
>DATIZS010000120.1:0-2785 GCA_035516955.1 Rhizomicrobium sp. | reverse complement strand
TGCGCGTGTCGATGAGCGGGAAGTTCCTGCCTTATAAGCAATACTGAGGGTTAGAGCATTTTCCCGCGAAGTGTGCAGCGGTTCGCCGCAGAAAATGCGAACAAATCAAGAAGCGTAGAGCATGATCCGATTCCAATAAATCGGATCATGCTCTGAGCGCCATGCGGTTGCCCTCCCGCGCCGCCGCCGCCATCATGCGACGGGTTGTGGCGAGGGAGGGCAAGCGTGCTTCAGGGCAAGATCGCGTGGCTGACGGGCGCGGGCAGCGGCATCGGTCGCGCGGGCGCGCAGGCGCTGGCGGAATCGGGTGCCACCGTGATCGTCAGCGGCCGCACGCAGCAAGGGCTGGATGAGACCGTCGCGTTGATCGCCAAGGCCGGCGGCAAGGCCGAGGCCATCGCCTTCGACGTCGCCGACAGAGCGGCGGCGGCTCGGATTGGAGCCGATGTCATCGCGCGCCATGGCGGCGTCGATATTCTCGTCAACAGCGCGGGACTTAATCTTTCGACGCGGCTGTGGAAGCATCTGACGCCCGACAGCTTCGATCAGATCGTCCGCATCAATCTCAACGGCGCACTCTATTGCATTCACGCGGTGCTGCCGGCGATGCGCGCGAAGAAAAGCGGCCTCGTCATCAATATCTCGTCCTGGGCCGGCCGCTTCGAGGAATATTTGACCGGTCCGGCCTATAACGCCTCGAAGACCGCGCTTGCCGCGCTGACCACGTCACTCAACGACGAGGAGTGTGTCAACGGCATCCGCGCCTGCTGCATATTCCCGGGCGAGGTGGCGACGCCCATCCTGCGCCATCGCCCGGTTCCGCCGAGCCAGGAAGAGATCGACCGCATGTTGCAGGCGGAAGATCTCGGCCGGACAATCCGCTTCGTCGCGGAGATGCCGTCGCGCGTCTGCATCAACGAGATCATGATCACGCCGACCTGGAACCGCTTCTTCATCGGCGGCGCCGACATGGCGCGCAAGTGAGCTAACGCGCCGCGACCGTGCTGGCGCGCAGCGCAGCGACGCGCTGCGTGATGGCGGTTTCGCGCCGTTGAAAAGCAGCCAGCGCCGCGCCTTGGAGCTTCTGCGCCGCTTGCATGCGGACGCCCAGGGGGTTGACGGCGTGGCCGTTGATGCGGACCTCGTAATGGAGATGTGGGCCGGTGGCGAGGCCGGTCGAGCCGACATAGCCGATGATCTGCCCTTGCGTGACATGCACGCCCGGCCTGATGCCGCGCGCGAACCGGCTCATATGCGCGTAGGCGGTCGAGTAGCGCGCGGAATGTCGGATGACCACGAGATTGCCATAGCCGCCGTCGCGCCTCGCCATCTCGATGACGCCGTCGCCCGATGCCTCGATCGGCGTTCCCGCGGGCACGGCGAAGTCGACGCCCTTGTGCATCCGTGAGTAGCCGAGAATCGGGTGATGCCGCATACCGAAGGTCGAGCTGATCCGCGCACCGTCGACGGGCGTGCGCAGCAGCGCTTTTTTGACGCTCGTCCCGTCCGCGGCATAAAAGCCCGGCTTGCCGCCGGGCGGTGTGAAGCGATAGAGCCGCAGGACGCGTCCGCTCAAATTCATCGACGCATAGATGAGGTCGCCGCCGCCCACGGGCCGGCCGGACTCCGAATCGATCGTCTGCTTGTAGAGAATCTCGAAGCGGTCGCCGGGCTGGATTTCGCGCTGGAAATCGATGTCGTAGCTGAATGCCTGGGTGAGTTCGGTCAGCACGGAGGGCGGCATTCCGGCGTCGCTCGTCGCGTCGAAGAGGCTCGACTTCACCACTCCCGCGACGCGTACCGGAACCGCCGTCAGATCGCGCGGCACGGTCGATGCGTCGAAATGACCGTCATCGCCGCGCGTCAGAATGAGATCGCTCTGGAAATCGGGCGAAAGGCGAAGCTCCTTGAGCCCGTCCTCGTCGAGCCCGACCGCGATCTCCTGTCCGACCTTCAACCCGCGGGGATCCCATTGCGGCTTCAGCGCGTTGATCGCGGCTTGCGCGGGCGCGGGGGCGACGCCCAATTGCTGCAGCAATCCCATCAGCGTATCGCCAGCGCGAACGCGCAAGGTTTGCAGCGCGCTCGCAACCGGTGTGTCGTCCTGCGTGTCATCCGCCGGTGTCGGCGCCGTTGACGCCGCAGCTTGCGGTGCCGCCGGTAGCGGCGCCGTTCCCGACGGCAATTTCGCGCCGGCGGTCGGATCGAAGATCAAGGCCCAGAAGACGAAGAGCCCCAGTACCATCAATGCAATCGCGGAACGCCGCGACTGCGTCACCACTCTTGTGCTCCCGGAACCTCGATTCCCATTCCGGCCACCCTCCATTTGCAACGCCGCGCTCTTTACGGCGCGGCGGAAGGGTCACACTTGGCAGAAAGCGCAACCGCTTGTCAACCTTCGTCGCGGCGTGACACGGATTTGTCCACCTGCCTTTCGAGTCGAATTGTTTTGCGTTCGTGCGTGGTCCCGGACTTCGCGCGTCGTCGATCGCGCGCCGGATGCGCTTCAATGGTCCTTGAACATCGCGCGCTCGCGCGCGAGAAAAGCCTCGACCTCGGGACCTTCGTAAGGAATGTCGACCGCGCATTTTTCATAAGCCGCGACGAATTGTCCGCCATAGGGCGCGCCGCAATAATGCGCGGACCGGACCCTCTCCCACAGCACATAGCCTTCGGCGTCGACGCAATCGGCATCGACCGATGCGGCCACCACCTTGCCGACTATCATCAGGCGCTGCGACCATTCCTTGGTCCATTCGACCTTGCATTCGAAATGCCGCGGACA
>DATIZS010000119.1:0-12278 GCA_035516955.1 Rhizomicrobium sp. | reverse complement strand
AAGCTTCGCCAAGAACCAGGAGGCGATGCGCACCCGAGTCGCCGAGGCTTTCGGCGGCGGCACCAATGCGCTCGAAGCGATGACGCGGCAGAACCTCGCCATGTTCGAGCGCGCCATGAAGATGTTTTCGCCCTTCGCGATGAGCGCGCCGCACGAAGAGGAAGCGCCCAAGACCACGAACGGCGGCGGCGCCAAGCCGTCGGAAGAGATCAACGAGCTCAAGAGCGAGATCGAGGCCATGCGCAAGCAGCTGGCGGAACTCGCGCAGCAGCGGAAATAGCGGCGATTACGGCGTCGCAATCAGACGGCCGTCCTTGTTCGCGCGGAAGGGATGCACCTTGATCTCGACCGTGCGGCCGAGCGCGGTCAGCCAAGCGGCAAGCCGGTCGATCGTCACGCTCTCCATGCGCCCGCGCAGCACCTTGGACAAGGTAGGTTGATCGGTGCCGCAAAGCGCGGCGGCCTGCTGCTGCGTGAGCTTGCGCTTCTTGATCGTGGCGTCGATAGCCTCGATGAGCGCGCTCTTTGCCGATAGCTCTTCGGCCTCGGCGGGGGAGAATCCGAGATCGGCGAACACGTTGCCGCTGCCGCGTTTGTGGGAAATCTTCGCCATTCTAGTTCTCCTCATCGAGCTCGAGCGCCCGCTGGAGGCGTGCGCGAACGGTCTCGATATCCTGTCTGGGCACGCCGATTCCCGATTTCGACTTCTTCATGAACGCGTGCAGCACGTAGATCGCCTTCCGCAGTTTCGCCACATAAACCAGCCGATATGCGTTGCCGTCGAAACTCTCGCGAAGCTCGATTACGCCTCAGCCAGCTGCGGGATCGCCTTTGCATCGCCGGGCCTGCCGCCGCGTTGCAATTGGCGCAGCCTGAAGCCGAAAGAGGCTTTCACGGGCCGCGGCAATGCCGAAATATCGTCCTTGCTCGAACCGATCCAGACGAGCGGCTTGTCGGACGGATCGTCGCGTCGCGGCATTCGCCGGACACTATGGCAAATTTGCCATAGGCGTCAAGCGCCCGATGCGTCAGATCATCCCCAGCATCTGGCCGGCGGGCGGAGAATCCCTGGTTTCGCAACCGCGCGCGTGCCAGGTGACGAGATTGCCGTTGCGGTCCTTCGACTTGCGGCCCTCGATCATGGGCAGCACGTCGCTCTGGCAATCGAGGAAGAGGCTCTGGCGCACGACGAAGTAGCCGGGATTGCAGCCGCCGCCCATGACGCAGGCGAGCACCAGCGCATAGACCTGCATCTCAGACCTCGGCCTGCTCCAGATCCATCAAGGGCTCGCCGAAATGGAAGCCCTGGAAATAGTCGACGCCGAAGCTTTCGAGCAGCTGGGCGTCCTCTTCGGAACCCACCCATTCCGCCACGGTCTTCAGATTGAAGTTCTTGGCGAGGTCGACGAGCGTGCGCACGAAGATCTGGTTGTCGGGCGAGGACGACAGGCCCTTCACATAGGAGCCGTCGATCTTGACCATGTCGACGCGCAGCATCTGCAGATTGCGGAACGAGGTGTAGCCGGCGCCGAAATCGTCGATGGCGACGCGGCAGCCCATGTCGCGCAGATTCGAGGTGAAGCGGGCGCTGTCCTCGAAATCGTGCAGCGCCGCAGTCTCGGTCAGCTCGACGATGATGCGCTCGGCGACCTGGTGATTGGCGCGCACATAGCTCACGAAGGATTGCAGCCAGGACGGATCGCCCGCCGTCGTTCCCGAGACGTTGACCGCCAGATGCGCGTTCGGATCGGCATGCAGGCGCGCCACCATCATCTCGAGCGCATGGCGATCGACCAGGCGCACCAGCCCGAGCTGCTCGGCGGCCGGAATGAACTGGCCGGCGCTGGCGACCGTGCCGTCGGGACGCAGCATGCGCAGCAGACATTCGTGATGGGCGACCTCGCGCGACTTGGCGTGCACGATCGGCTGGTAGGCGAAGACGAGGCGACGCTCGTTCAGCGCCTGCACCACTTCGTCGGCGATGGTCATGAGCCGCAGACGCGCGGTCTCGCGCTGCGGCGATTTCTGATAGGAGGCGAAGCCGTCGCGGCCATTGGCGCGCGCGCGGTCGAGCGCTTCCTCGGCGCGCAGCATCGCTTCCTGGCTGGTGGCGGCGGCGGAGGGCAGCCACACGGCGCCGACGCTCACCGTGGCGGCGACGGTGCCCGCGCGCGTGGAGATCACTTCGCTTCTGACGGCGTTGCGCAGCCTTTCGGCGACCAGGGGAATCTCGCGCTCGCCGCAATTGCCGAGGATGACGCCCAGCTTGTTGCCGGCGCTGCGGCCGATGATGTCGCTTTCGCGCAGCGTGCCCGCGAGGCGCTCGCCCACGGCCACGATCACTTCGTCGGCGGCGCCGAAGCCATAGGCCTCGTTGATCATCGCGAGCCGGTCGATCGAGGCCACGAGATAGGCGCAGTTGCGGCCCTCGCGCTTGGCCCTGTCGATGACTTGGGCGAGTTCGGTGCGCAGCGAGGTGCGGTTGAGATGCCCCGTCAATTCGTCGCGCGTGGCGAGATAGGTGAGGCGCTGGATCTCGCGCTTGATCTCGGTGACGGCGCGCAAGGTGCCGCTGACGCGCTCGGCATCGCCCTTGGGTCCGGGCAGGCGCACGCCCCTGAGCTCGAACCACACCGTGCCCATGGCGGAGGAGCTTTCGAACTCGAGCTCGAAGGAGGTCTCCTTCGGCGCGGTATCCGACAGCACCTCGGCGAGCTTCTTGCCCGCGTCCTCGCCCATCCAGTGGCGGAAGTTCTGGCCCTTGTTGAGGCGGGAGACGTCGGTGGAGTGCGCCAGCACGTCCAGCGCGCCGTCCCACTCGATGCGGTCGTCCGCGATCGTCCAGTCGAACACCGCTTCGCGCGCGCCGGCGACCGCCAGCCTCAGCCGCTCCGCGTCGTGCACGGCAGCCAGACTACGGATATTTTCGGCCGGCTTCTTGGGAAGCATCTGACCCGTCAATTCCCACCACCCTCGACCCTTTTTGGGCCTTGTCGGCGGATCATGCGGCGCAACACTTTAAAAAATCAGAAACTTGTAGACAGTTGCGGCAAGCCGGAACGCACGGCCCGGGCTTTGCGTTAAAGCACCGTTATGACGGGCATGGGTTCATTCGCAATTGTCGCTTCCAGCGCTTCACCGGCGCTGATGAAGCGCCGCCCGCGCGTCGAAAAATCGCGCTTTTCCAAGCACATCGACCACGACGCGCACGATGGCGAGACGCCCGCTGACGCGCGCGGCTCGGGCGCGACGTTGTCCCGTTTCGAAACAGCCGGAGCTGCGATCAACGACAGACGTCTCGTCCCGGGTTTCGTGGCACAGCTGCTGGGCCAGGTGATGGGCGAAAATCGCGCCGATGCGCGCTCAGCGTTTGCCGCGTACCGGAGAGAGATCCCGGTCGCGCTCGTGTGCGACGCGCGCATGTGACGGCAGCGCCAGCGCTGCTCCCAACAGCGATACGGCCGAGAACAAGGCAAGCGCCACGTGGCCGTTTGCGAGCATCGCCGATGCGCCGGCCAGAAGCGCAAGCGCTGCGACCGCGGCGTAAAGCGCGCCGCGCCGATCGTGCTTCGAGCGTCGCGCAGAAAGCGCCAGCATCGCGAACGCGCTCGCGGCCAGGGGCGCGAAAGACAGCGCGATGAAGCCGCTGGCGGATGCAACAACCCCGCCGATGAGCGAGAGCACGAGCACGCCGGCGGCCACGAACGGCGACGGCGGATGCTCGAAGCCTGCGAATGTCGCGAGCGCCAGCAGCACCGGGGCGAGCGCGCAGGCAAGCAGCGCCACGGAAGACGCGACGGCCGCGAAGCCCGTCGCCACTGTCGCGCTCGCAACCGCGAGCGCCAGCGCCAGATAGAGCACGCCCGCAAACGAGAGATAGGCACGCGCGGCGGGCCGCAAGCGCTTGGCCACGAGGACGGCGAGCAGCGCGGACAATGCGAGCACCAGCGCGAAGGCGAGATCGCCGGGGTTCATTGGCGCGCGAGCCTCTCGACCAGCGCTTTGAGTTCCGCGAGCGTGGTTTCAACGCGCTCCAGCCGCGCCGCGAGATCGGCGAGCGAGATCGCGCTTTCCGCCTTCGGCACCGGCGTCGATATGCCGGCGCGGGCGGCGATCTCCTTGGCCGGTTGCGCGAGCAAAGCCGCGAGGATCGCGACATCGTGCGCGGAAAGCTCGCGCTGATCCTTCCAGATTTCGGCGATCTCGATATCGCTTATGCCCAAAGCGCGGGCGACGTCGGCGCGCGCCAGATGCGCGGCCGCGAGCCTTGCGTCGAACCAGTCCGCGTCGAAGAACAGCGCCATTGGCGAATCCTATTCGGATTCGCGCGACCCCGTCAGTGGGGCGGTGGCTCGATCATCGCCGCGCCCACGATGCGGCCATAGCCGCCCTGCTGCACGATGACGGCGATGGAATCCTTGCTGCGTCCGGTCAACTCCTCGCGCGGCAGATCGAGCGTCACCGGCTGCCCTTTCCACATGCCGACGGCGCGGATGTCGCGCACCACGTTCCGGTAGGTCATGGTGTGGCCGGCGTTCTCGCCGCCGGTGACGGTCACGCTCGCCTGCGGCAAGACGCGGAAGAACCAGATGGTGGCGTCGTCATGACCTTCCGCCGATCCGACCATGACTCGCACTTCGGTCTTGGAGGCCGAGAGCGTCACCGACACGCTCTGCGCATCGGCCGCGCGCGCCGCGATGGCCGCGTTCACCTGCGTCTCGCGGCTTCCCACGACGTCGCTGATGCCGTCGACGATCATCTCAGGCGTGTAGACGCCGCCATGGCCCATCGTCTGGGCGTAAGCCTTTTGGCGTTTGGTATCGGCATCGCTGGCGAAGGTGTCCTTCCAGCCCAGCATGTCCCAATAGGTGATGGGCAATGTCATCGCGAGCACGTCTCTGCGGCTCGCCGCGAGCTGAGTCAGGATCGCGTCCGCGGGCGGGCAGGAATCGCAGCCCTGGCTGGTGAACAGCTCGACCACGATGGGCCGCTTTGCCGCTGTACCCGCATGGGCACAGGCCAAAGGCAATGCCATCGCGGCTGCCAAAGCCATCGCCGCGGCAGGCATACGCATGAACCGGTGGAACGACATGGCCCGGAACATAGGCCGCCACCCCCTCGCGTTCCATTCACAGTGGCTTGATGCCCTCGGGCCGTATTTTGCCCGGTTTTTCCGGCGCGGAAAGGCCAATTTGCGGCCGCGCGCAATTAACAGTCCGCAGGAGGCCGCGATTGCGCAGCAAGTGTTGCCCAAGTGTCCTCCCCGGTGGGCATCTTCGAAAGAAGCGACGCGAAGTTCAGGGCGATTTCGGCTCGCCATGCCCGAAAGCATCGGGCATCGGCGGCGGCGGCACGAACGGGCCCGGCGCGATCATGTCGAAGGACTGTGCGTAGGGATTGACGCTATTCGCCGACAGCGTCATGCGCACCATGTAAGGCGGCTTGTCGATGATCCAGAAGCGGATATAGCCGCCCAGAAGCGGCGTCTCCACCACCTGCGCATCGACGGTGCCGCGCCAGCCTGCGTGCACCTTCTCGCGCCCGATCGCTTTGAAATGAACCTGGCTCAGCGTGCCGGTGCCTTCGAAGGCGGGAACGATGACGGAGAATCCCGGCTTCAGCGGCAGCGCCGCCTGCACGATGCTGCGCATGCAGCAATTGAAGTCGTAGAACGGCGCGGGAAAGTCGAATTTCCGGACCTCCTCCTTCGCGCCCGGCGTTCCGGCCGTCAGATGGCCTTCGACATGGCTGCCGTCGAAGGTCCATTTCTCCGTGCTGCCGTCGGGATTGTGCTGGATGTCGCTCACCGGCGCGAAGCTGACCGGATCGAAGACATTCACGCTCGAAAGGAAGCGGCCGTCGTAATAGGCAAGACTCTGTGTGCGCACGAGGAGCTTGCGGCCGTGCACGTCGCGCAGGCGCATCTGGTCGGTCCAGATGCCGGGATGCACGAGGCGGCCGCCGGGAAAGATCTGCGTCGCAACGAAGGCGTTGTCGTAAGGCGCGATCTTGCGCGCGTCGACCGTGCCGTCGCCCATGCGGACGATCTTCGCGGCAGGAGCGACATCGGCCGCATGCGCAGTACCGATGCCGATAGCGACGACTGCGAGCACTGCGGACAACGATACAGACCTGCGCACGATTCCTCTCCCGCAATGAGGAGAAGATCACAACAGGTCCGCGCCCACGCGCGCGATTCAAGTATGTGTGACCCTGGATTCCCATCCAAAGGGTCACACGCTTGCGCTATGTCGCGAGGCTGCCGATCAGATCGGACTCTGGCTGGAATGGCGGATATGCGTCACGAAGACGCTTTTGGCGGTGATCCGATAGTAGACGTGATGCATGCGGTAGATGTAGCGCCGCCTGCCCGCGCTCCACTCCCGGCCCAATTTGGGGTTCTCGGCCAGAAGCTCGAAACTTCTGTAGAGCCCGTCGAGATATTCTTCGGTCTGCGCAAGACCGAAATTCTCGAAGGTGTAATGGGCAATATTCTCGATGTCGTCGCGCGCGCGCTTCGAAATCTCGAAGATCATTTCCGTGCTGGGGAACGGATTTCCGCCAGGATTTCACGCAGCGAGGAATTGCGCGCCACGCCGCTCCTGAATCCGGCCTCTTCGTCGCGCTCGACAATCGCCAGGCGCTCAGCTGCCGACAGGCTGTCCCACAAGGCACGGTCCTCCGCCGTCGGGAAAGACGTCGAAGCGAAGCGAAGCTTCGAGATGTCGACAATCTTGGTGTCGCTCATGTCCCACCATAACACGGCGCGGCCCCCAAATCACGCCGCCAGCAGGTTCCTCAGCACGTAGGGCAGGATGCCGCCGTTCTCGAAATAGGCGATCTCGTCGGCCGTATCGATGCGCAGGTGAAGCGGCAGAGGCGCGTCGTGCCCGTCCGGATAGCGGATCGTGGCCATGACCTTCATGCGCGGCGTGAGCTTGCCGGAAAGCCCCGGAATGTCGATCGCTTCGCGGCCGGTCAACCGATAGTCGTTGCGCGTCTTGCCCGCCTCGAACACGAAGGGCGCGATGCCCATGCCGATCAGATTCGAGCGATGAATGCGCTCGAGGCTTTCGGCGATCACGGCACGCACGCCTTGCAGCCGCGGTCCCTTCGCCGCCCAATCGCGCGAGGAGCCGGTGCCGTATTCCTTGCCGGCGACGACGACGGTCTGCACGCCGTCGCGCGCATAGGCCATGGCGGCATCGAAGATCGACATCTCCTGGCCGCTCGGATAGGCGTCCGAATAATAGATCGTGTTGCCGCCTTCGCGGCCAGCCATCATCTCGTTGCGGATGCGGATATTGGCGAAGGTGCCGCGCACCATCACTTCGTGATTGCCGCGCCGCGAGCCATAGGAGTTGAAGTCCTGCTGGCGCACCTGGCGTTCCTCGAGATAGACGCCGGCCGGCGACGTCGCCTTGATCGAGCCCGCGGGGCTGATGTGATCGGTGGTGATGGAATCGCCGAACAAGGCCAGAATGCGCGCGCCCTTCACGTCGGCGATCGGCTTGGGCTTCACGCCCATGCCCTCGAAATAGGGCGGGTTCTTCACATAAGTCGAACCGATGTCCCACTGATAGGTCTGACCCTTCCTGATTTTCACCTTCTTCCAGTTGGCATCGCCCTCGAACACATTGGCGTAGCGCTTGCGGAAGGATGCCGGCGTCACCGCCTTGCGGATGGTCTCGGCGATTTCCTTGGGCGACGGCCAGATGTCCTTGAGATAGACCGGACGGTTGTCCTTGTCGTAGCCGACCGGCTCCTTGGTCAGATTGACGTTGATCGAGCCGGCCAGCGCATAAGCCACCACCAGCATCGGCGAGGCGAGATAGTTGGCGCGCACCTGCGGATGCACGCGGCCTTCGAAATTGCGATTGCCCGAGAGCACCGCCGCCGCGACCAGATCGCCATCCGTCACCGCCTTGCCGACGGCTTCCGGCAGCGGCCCAGAATTGCCGATGCAGGTGGTGCAGCCATAGCCCACCAGCTCGAAGCCGAGCTTGTTGAGCGCCTTGTTGAGACCCGCCTTGGCGAGATAGTCGGTGACGACCTGCGAGCCCGGCGCCAGCGAGGTCTTGACCCACGGACGCACGGCGAGGCCGCGCTTGACCGCTTTCTGCGCCAGAAGCCCGGCGCCGATCATCACCGACGGATTGGAGGTGTTGGTGCAGCTGGTGATCGCGGCGATCACGACGTCGCCATGGCCGATGGTGTAATCGGTGCCTTCGACCTTCACGCGGCGCGTGGCGTCGTCTTCCTTCTTGAAGATGTCGATCAGCGCGGAGGCGAATTCCGCCGACGCATTGGCGAGCGACACGCGATCCTGCGGACGGCGCGGACCGGCAAGGCTCGGCTCCACCGTCGAAAGATCGAGCGACAGCGTGTCGGTGAACACCGGCTCGGGCGATTTCGCCGTGCGGTAGAGGCCTTGCGCCTTGGCATATTTCTCGACGAGGGCCACGCGCGCGGGTTTCCTGCCCGTGGCCTTGAGATAGCGGATGGTCTCCGCGTCGATCGGGAAGAAGCCGCAAGTGGCGCCATATTCCGGCGCCATGTTGGCGATGGTGGCGCGATCCTCGAGCGCCATGTCGTCGAGGCCGGGGCCGTGGAACTCCACGAACTTTCCGACCACGCCCTTCTTGCGCAGCATCTGCGTGACGGTGAGCACGAGATCGGTGGCGGTTACGCCTTCGCGCAGCTTGCCCGAGACGCGGAAGCCGATCACTTCGGGAATCAGCATCGAGATCGGCTGGCCCAGCATCGCCGCTTCCGCTTCGATGCCGCCCACGCCCCAGCCGAGCACGGACAATCCGTTGACCATGGTGGTGTGGCTGTCGGTGCCGACCAGCGTGTCGGGGAAAGCGTATTCGACGGTCTTCTTGGCTTCCTTCTTCTTCCGCGTCCAAACCGTCTGCGCCAGATATTCGAGATTGACCTGGTGGCAGATGCCGGTGCCCGGCGGCACCACGCGGAAATTCGCAAACGCCTGCTGGCCCCAGCGCAGGAACTGATAGCGCTCCATGTTGCGCTGATATTCGACCTCGACGTTCTGCTTGAAGGCGCGTGCCGTGCCGAAATTGTCCACCATCACCGAATGATCGATGACGAGATCGACTTCGGCGAGCGGATTGATCTTCTCCGCATCGCCGCCCAGCTTCTGCATCGCATCGCGCATGGCGGCGAGATCGACGACGGCGGGCACGCCGGTCAGATCCTGCATCAGCACGCGCGCGGGCCGGAACGCTATCTCGCGATCGGAGGTGCGGGTCTTGGCCCAGGCGGCAACGGCGCGGATGTCGTCCGCCTTCACCGTCTTGCCGTCTTCATGGCGCAGCAGATTCTCGAGCAGCACGCGCATCGAATAGGGAAGCTTGGCGACGTCCTTGAGGCCTGCCTTTTCCGCGGCCGCGAGGCTGAAATAGGCATAGCTTTTTCCGCCCGCCGTGAGCGTCCGGCGGGATTTGAAACTGTCGAGATTGCTGGTCACGGGAATCCTCGCGCGTGGGGTGCGAAGGGGTGGAATTCGGCCTGTGGTTTAGTCAGATTCATTGCCGAAGCCAAGGAGATTTGGCCATGAGCGACAACATGCTCGTGCGTGTGGAAAAGCACGGTCCGGTGACGACGGTGATCATCGACCGGCCATACGCGCGCAATGCCGTCGACCGGCCCACGGCGGAGGCGCTGGCGCGCGCCTTTCTCGCTTTCGAACGCGACGAGAATGCGCTCGCGGCCGTGCTCGCGGGCGCAGGCGGCACCTTCTGCGCCGGCGCCGATCTCAAAGGCGTGGCGGACGGGCGCGGCAACAAGGTGACAAAGATCGACGCGGAGAATTTCGATCTCTTGACTGCCGACGGACCGATGGGCCCCTCGCGCATGCGGCTCTCCAAACCGGTGATCGCAGCGGTCGCGGGCTATGCCGTCGCGGGCGGGCTCGAACTCGCCTTGTGGTGCGATCTGCGCGTCGCGGAAGAGGATGCGGTGTTCGGCGTCTTCTGCCGGCGCTGGGGCGTGCCCTTGATCGACGGCGGCACGGTGCGCCTGCCGCGGCTGATCGGCCAATCGCGCGCGCTCGACATGATCCTCACCGGACGCGCCGTGGGTGCTGCGGAAGCTCTGCAGATGGGGCTCGCCAATCGCGTCGTGCCCAAGGGCGAATCATTGAAGGCGGCGCAGGCGCTGGCGCATGAGATCGCGCGCTTCCCGCAAACCTGTCTCAAAGGCGACCGCTCATCCGTGTACGAACAATGGGATCTCGATTACGCCCATGCCATGGCCAACGAACTCGAACACGGTTCGGCCACACTTCGAAGCGGCGAGGCGCTGAAAGGCGCGGCGCGCTTTGCCTCCGGCAAGGGGCGCGGCGGAAGTTTCGAAAACCTTTAGCGCGTTCCGGTCCATAATATTGCCCTATTCGCCTGCGATAGATATCTCCGCCTGAGGGGGCATGCGCGGGACGAGTTCTCCTTCGCAAACGACAAACGCTTGACGAGAACGGCCGGTGGCCAGGGTCATCATCGCATTCGCTGCGCTCTTTGCCGCTTGCGCGTTCGCGCCGGCCTATGCGCAGGATTTTCTCGAGGGCAAGCTCAACCGGCTGGGCGCGATTTCGTCCGGCGATTATCTCGCCGGCGACAGCGTGCGGTTCTCGATCGCCGGCGGCCCCATGGACACGATGCTGCTGCGCTTCGACGGCGATGCGGAAGTGTTCGTGCTCTATACCGGTCACGCCTCGCTCGGCGGCCGCGTGCTGAAATACGATTCCGGAGAGACCGCGCTGCAGGTATCGGGCTGGGGCGGCATGACGCTCTACACCGACGCGCAACCCAACGGATTGCCCGTGGTCAGGACCGGCGATGCCTTTGCGCCGTCGCCGCCGAACGTCTCGCTCTCCGACATGCAGAACGCGGCCGAGGACGAAGCGCAGCATCTCGCCTATATGCGCGGATTGCGCTTGAGCTTCACCGCCGATTGGAACGCGCTGCAAGCGGACGCCACGACGCGCGCCTTCGCCTTCGACACGCTGGAAAATGCCGTGCGAGGCCTCGACCGCTACAGCACGACGCCGGCGGGCCGCGAGGCGCTGGCGCACCATCTCGACGGCGTCATGGTGGAGCCTTCGTCAGGCAAGCCGGTGCTGCGTCTCAACGCGCGCACCCTGGTCGTGACCTTCAATCCCGCGCAGGGCTATCTGGGCCGCGCTTCGTCGCGCGCGATCGCCCGCGCCTTGGGCGCGCTGCTTCCCAGGAAATAGGCGCGAGCTCGAATTTCTCGAAGACGAATCCCGGCGCCACGGTGCAGCCGACGAGCGCGTAGTCGCCCAAAGGGCGCGCGGCCTGCCAATGGCGCGCGGGCACCACGATCTGCGGGTGCTGGCCGTTCTTGAAATCATGTCCCAGCAGATGACGCTTGGCGCGACCGCGCGTGCGCGCAATGTGGAGTTCGAGCGCGGCGCCGGCATACCAGTGCCAAACTTCCACCGCATCGATGCGGTGCCAGCGCGAGAATTCGCCTTCGCGCAAGAGGAAGAGGATCGCGGTCGAATGCGCGCGCCCCTTGCTGCCGGTGGCATCACGCAAGGTCTCGCGATACCAGCCGCCTTCCGGATGACGCTTGAGCTTGAGCGCGCGGATGAGTCTGTCGGCTTCCGTCATGTCGATGCCGCGAAAGGACTATGCGCGCCGCGCTTGATCAGCGCCGACACGCCGGATGCCACCGAGCGCGCATCGTCGAACGCGTCATGGGCGCGGCCCGTGAACGCCACGCCGCAGGCGCGCGCCACGTCGCAGGAGTGCCGGCCCGTCATGTCGATCCCGTGCCGGGCGAGCCAGGGCATGACATTGCAGTGCGGTGGAAGTTTCGGCGCGCCGCGGATTGCATAGAGCGCAAGGTTGCCTTCGAGCACGATATCGTCGCGGCCGAAGGAGCAGATCGGCGCTCCGCCCAAAAACGAGATGAACTCCCGATACGCCGCTTCGAAGTCGATGCCCCGCCCGGCGACCATCGCATTGGTGATGCCGGTGAGGTTCTCGAAGTAGACCGAGAGCTCGCGGTTGATGCGCGGCCGCACCAGACAATTGAACTCCCCAAGCGTCTCGAGCGTCGTCATCTCCATCTTCACCGCTCCGATCTGCACGATCTCGCGGAATTGACCCGGCGCGAGCCAGCCGCTCGCCATCGAGCCTTCCCAGGCGGTGAATTCGAGATCGAAGAAGACGGCGTTGGGCATGGCTCGAATCTGGACGCGAATCTGTGGGTAAACGGTGGAAAGACGGAAC
>DATIZS010000118.1:0-5476 GCA_035516955.1 Rhizomicrobium sp. | reverse complement strand
CGGAATCTCGCCCAGCGCCACCGAGACATCGACGAGTTCGCCCGGCACGAAGCGCAGATCGGCGTTGGCGAGCGTGGCGCGAAGCTCGATCGTGCCGGTCTGCAGGTTCACCTGATTGCCGATGAAATCGACGGGCGCCGTCGCGGGCGCGCCCTGATGATCGTGCGCCGCGATGGTCGCGATCAGTTTTCCCGCCTGCTGCTGGGCCTGAATGTGCGGCAGATCGCTCTGCGGCAGGAAGAACGAGATCTTCACCGGCTCGACCTGCGTGATCACGACCATGGCGTTGGTGTCGTTCGCCTTCACGAGATTTCCCGGCTGGATCAGGATCGGCCCCGTCTTCCCGTCGATGGGCGAATGGATGGTGGCGTATTGCAGATTGAGCTGAGCGAGATCGATTGCCGCCTTGTCCGCCTTCACGGTTCCGGCCAGCGCGCCGGCTTGCGCCACCGCCTGATCGCGCTGTTCGGCGGAGACGGCATTTTCCTTGGCGAGTTCCTCGTAGCGCGCGGCATTGCGCTGGGCGCTCGTATATTGCGCCTGATCGCGCGCGAGATCGGCGCGGGATTGTTCGAGCGCGGCCACGAAGGGGCGCTGGTCGAGCGTGAAGAGCGCATCGCCCGCGTGGACGATATCGCCCTCCTTGAACTGGGCCGACGCCACCTCTCCGTCGACGCGCGAGGTCACGTTCACTGTCGCGTTCGCCACGACCGTTCCCAGCGCGTGCTCGCTAACCGTCACGTCCTGAGTGCTCGCCTGCGCAACCGTCACCGGCGGTGGCGGGCGCATATGCGGCGCAGGCCCGGCGCTCGCCAGATACCAGGCGACGCCGAGAACCAGCAAAACGCCCAGCGCCGACAGGATCAGCCTGAGCCTCGGGCTCGTGCGCTGCCAGGCTTGCGGCACATTGTGGATGGCCGAAGGAATGCTCAGAATCGGAGGCAGGAGACGCATCGATCAATCCGGACTGTACGCGCCGCGCCCCCGCGCCGGCCACCGGCGCAAGTCCCGACGTAATGGACGCTCCCGGGCGCCTTCCTAGCACGCCGGGCGGAAATTGCGAGGCAGGTGGGCGCATCTGCGACCTTTTAGGCTAAAACGCCTTGGCTGATAACGGGTTAACCCCGCTTGGGTGCCGTCCCTGTTGCGATTGCGGGGGAAGGGGCAAGCGTCTATAAGCGCGCGCTCCCGAACCGGCCCGACGCATGGATATCCGCAACATCGCCATCATCGCCCATGTCGATCATGGCAAGACGACGCTTGTGGACCAGCTCCTCAGGCAATCCGGCTCCGTGCGCGAGAACCAGCACATGGAGGAGCGCGCCCTCGATTCCAACGATCTGGAGCGCGAACGCGGCATCACCATCCTCGCCAAATGCACGTCCGTCGAATGGAAGGGCACGCGCATCAACATCGTCGATACGCCCGGCCATGCCGATTTCGGCGGCGAGGTGGAGCGCATCCTCTCCATGGTCGATGGCGTGGTGCTCCTGGTCGATGCGGCGGAATCGGTCATGCCGCAAACGAAATTCGTGTTGTCGAAGGCGCTGAAGCTCGGCCTGAAGCCCATCGTCGTCATCAACAAGATCGACCGCTCGGATGCGCAGCCCAAGGAAACGCTCGAAAGCATTTTCGATCTGTTCCTCGCGCTGGAGGCGAATGACTACCAACTCGATTTTCATGTCCTTTACGCCTCGGGCCGTCAGGGCTGGGCGGTCGCCGATCTCGAGAAGGACGAAAAAAAGGATTTGTCGCCGCTCTTCGAGCGCATCGTCGCCGATGTGCCCAAGCCCAAGGCCCTCGAAAAGGCGGGCGACGATTTTCCTTTCACCATGCTGGTGACGACGCTGGAGGCTGATCCCTATCTGGGGCGCGTCCTCACCGGCCGCATCGAGACGGGCGCGATCAACACCAACCGCGTCATCAGGGCGATCGGCCGCGACGGCCACGAGATCGAGCGCACGCGCGTGACCAAGCTGCTCGCGTTCCGTGGGTTAGCGCGCGTGCCCGTGGCGCGTGTGGAAGCCGGCGACATCGTGGCGATTGCGGGACTTTTGAACGCAACCGTCGCCGATACGCTTTGCGACATCCAGGTCAACGAACCCATCCAGGCACAGCCCATCGATCCGCCGACATTGGCGATCACGATTTCGGTGAACGATTCTCCGCTCGCGGGCCGCGAGGGCGACAAGGTGCAATCGCGCGTCATTCGTGACCGCTTGCTGCGCGAGGCCGAAGGCAATGTCGCCATCAAGGTGCGCGAGACGGGCGAGGGCGCCTACGAAGTCGCCGGCCGCGGCGAGTTGCAATTGGGCGTGCTGATCGAAACCATGCGCCGCGAAGGTTTCGAACTTTCCATTTCGCGCCCGCGCGTGCTTTATCAGACCGGCGCAAACGGCCAGCGCCTGGAGCCCATCGAGGAAGTCACCATCGATGTGGACGATCCTTATACCGGCGTCGTGATCGAGAAGATTTCGCAGAGGAAGGGCGAGCTCCAGGATATGCGCCCGACCGGCGCGGGCAAAACGCGGCTGGTGTTTTTCGCGCCGTCGCGCGGCCTCATCGGCTATCACGGCGAATTCCTCACCGATACGCGCGGCACCGGCGTGATGAACCGCATGTTCCACGGCTACGCGCCGCACAAGGGCGCGGTCGGCGGGCGCGTCAACGGCGTTTTGATTTCCACCGGCGAAGGCGAGGCGGTGGCCTATGCGCTGTGGTATCTCGAAGAGCGCGGAAAATTGTTCGTCGTGCCGGGCACGAAGGTCTATCAGGGCATGATCATCGGCGAGCATAGCCGCGACAACGATCTCGACGTGAATCCCTTGCGCGCCAAGCAGCTCACCAACATCCGCACGACGTCAAAAGACGAAGCCGTGCGGCTGACGCCTATCGTGCCGATGACGCTCGAACAGGCCATCGCCTATATCGAAGACGACGAACTCGTCGAGGTCACGCCGCAATCGATCCGCCTGCGCAAGCGTGAGCTGCTTCCCCATCTGCGCAAGCGCGCGAAGGCGGAAGCGGATTAGCGCACGCGCTTCAAACCCAATTGCCCGGCCACCAGCCGGTCCACCAGCCGCTTGGGGAAATGCGTCACGATGAATTCCTGGCCCGGGTTCGGGTTCTCGGTGTAGCCGGTTTTCGGACGGCGCAATGTCAGCGCCTTGAAGACGGCGTTGCCGATACGCTCGGGCGGATAGCCTTTGCGCCCCATCGTGATCGCGACTTCCTTCAGCTTGGCGAGCGATTTGGCGTAAACCGTGTTGGCGAAGCGGTTGAGATCGAGCTGGTCCGCCTTGTCCCAGATCGGCGTCGCGACCGCCCCGGGGCGGATCATGATCACGTCGATGCCGAACACCATCAATTCCCGCCGCAAGCTTTCGCCCATTCCTTCCAGCGCGTATTTGGATGCGTGATAGGGCCCGTTGAAGGGAAACGCGTTCTTGCCGCCGATCGACGACATCATCACGATCCGCCCCGGTTTTCCTTTGCGCGAACGGTCGGTGCCGAGAAGCGGCGCGAACGCCTGCGTCACGATCAATTGGCCGATCACGTTCACTTCGATCTGGTTGCGCAATTCATCGGCGTCGAGATAGAGAAGCGGCCCCGGAACCGCGATGCCGGCATTGTTCACGAGCCCGAAAAGCTTCTCGTTGCCCAGCGCCTCGGCCACCTTGGCCGCGCCGGCCGCGACCGCCTTCGCATCGGTCACATCGAAAACCAGCGGCACGAAATTCGGCCCGAATTCCTTCGAAAGCCTTTCGGCATCTTCCGGCTTCCTCACGCTGCCAAACACACGCAAGCCATGGCCGATCAAAACCTTCACGCAGCCCCAGCCGATTCCCGTCGAGGCGCCCGTTACGACAACGCTTTTCATCGAAATCCCCTTCGTGCAATTTCGCGTGCCAGACGGTACACATCCTCATGGCCAAAATCGATTCCGCCACGCTCGCTTTCGCCAACCGCGTGGCCGACGCCGCGGGCGCGGTGATCCGGCCCTTTTTCCGGGCCGCAGCCGGCATCGCCAACAAGGACAAGTCCGGCTTCGATCCGGTGACGGAGGCCGACAAAAGCGCCGAGGAGGCGATGCGCGCGCTCATCCGGCTGGAGCGGCCGGGCGATGCGATCCTGGGCGAGGAACATGGCCTGGAGCCGGGCACGAGCGGGCGCATGTGGGTGCTCGATCCCATCGACGGCACACGCGCCTTCATCACCGGCCAGCCGCTCTGGGGAACGCTCATCGCGCTGGAAGAAAATGGCGAGCGGCTTATCGGCATCATCGATCAGCCGGTCCTGCGCGAACGCTTCATCGGTTATGCGGGCACGGCCGAGATGCGCGATCCGGCGGGCATCCATCCGCTGAAAGTGCGGGTTTGCGCGAAACTTGCCGATGCCGTCGTCTCCACCACCCATCCCTGGGGTTATTTCGCCGAACACGAACGCGCTTGTTTCGAGCGCGTGGCGCGCGCCGCCCGCATGAGCCGCTTCGGCGGCGATTGTTATGGCTATGCGATGCTCGCTTCCGGCCATATCGACATCATCATCGAATCCCAATTGAAGCACTGGGATGTCGCCGCGCTCATTCCCGTGATCGAGAATGCCGGCGGCATCGTCACCGATTGGGAAGGTGCGCCCGTGCGCGATGGCGGCCGCATCGTGGCGGCGGGCGATGCCCGCGCGCATGGCGAAGCGCTTGCGATGCTGAACGCGGGCTGAGGCGATCTCGGCCTCGGCCCTGGCTATGCCCGCGCGCACCCTTCGCTTCCAGTCGCGGATGCGCTCATGGAACGCACGCATCTCGGCCGTATGAAGGCCCGATTTCAGGGCATTGCGATTTGCAGGCTGGCCGCCGCGCTTTCGCCGAATGTCTCGCGATTCCATGGGTTTATTCGTTTTCCGGAATCTGGCCTACCCCCCTCCCCCCTGCGATCGAGGCGCTGCGCTCCACGATGATGCGCTGGCGCACTTCGCTCGCCATGCCGCCCCTGAGCTTGGCCACGGTGTCGCCGACCGCGGAGCCGGTCCTCACCAGGTCCATCATCAGGCTCAGCAGATGCGTGCGCTCTTTGGGATCGGTCTCGGGATTGGCGAATTGGGCCGCGATGATGCGCACATAATGGCGGCATTCGCCGATCAGCGAGTTGAGGAGGTCCTCGGTCCCTTCAACCGGCTGGTGTGCGGGGACGGCGGGCAGGTTTGCCGGATTGGCGCCGGCGCGCGTTTCTTCATCGCTCATGGGTGGGGATTGTAAGGCCGTTCGGGAGGGCGGGGATAAGTCGGGCCGGAAAAGGGGAAGCGGTTGAAGGGAATGCGGAATTTTTGGAAGATGGGCAGGAATGAATTTTGCGCGATGGGCCCGCGATTCGTCTGGCCCGGGCTAGCGTGCTGAGCAAGCCGCCGAAGTAATTGGCTCTATTTTGTTCATGGACTGACCGAATCCACCTATCGTTGCCGGCAAAGGGCTGGCTCAAAT
>DATIZS010000117.1:0-3058 GCA_035516955.1 Rhizomicrobium sp. | reverse complement strand
CGCTTCGAGGGCGGCGATCACGCCCGCGATGTCGGCGGGCTTCTTGTCCTGAGACAATTTGAATTTGCCCTGCAAGGCGTCGAGCGGAACGGAGAAACCGTCGATGCCGTTGAGCAACGCCTCGACGCGCGCTCCGGGCACTTTGTCGAGCGTCCACGGTTTCTTCGGCAGTTTCTCTTCCTCCTGCGCCGACAGATCGATCAGCAATTGGCGCAGTTCTTCGCGATCGAGCTTGCGCGCGATGCCGGAAGCTTCGACGGCGATGTAATTCCAAGTGGGGACAAGCCCCGCGGTTTCGTACCAGCCGGGCGAAACATACGCGTCTGCCGCGATGAAGGAGAACGACAGTGGCTTGCCGTCCGCCAGCGCGCAGACCGGATTGGCGCGGGCGAGATGAAAGCGCAGCGTGCCGAAATTTCCCGGCATATCCAGAACCACCGGCGCATAGGCGAAATGAATGCCGTCATGGGCGAGCGCGATTGCGGCGAACACGCGCGCGCCGATCACCGCGTGCAATGCGGCCACATCGTCCACCACGAAAGCGGCAGGGCGGTACATTCAGAGCAGGCCTTCGGTCTCGGGCAGGCCGAGCATCAAATTCAAATTCTGCACCGCCGCCCCGCCCGCGCCCTTGCCGAGATTGTCGAGCACGGCCGCGAGGCGCACCTGTTCGGTCTTCTCGTTGGCGAAAACATAGAGCTTCATCCGGTTGGTGGCGGCGAGTTCTTCCGCATCGAGCGTCTTCCTAGACGCCGCTTCTTCGAGCCCCGCGACTTCGACCAGTTTTTCGCCGCGATAGGCTTCCGCGAGCGCGGCATGGATCTGCGCCGGCGTCGTCTTCTTCGGCAGCGCCCACAAGGCGAGCGGCACCTCCACGATCATGCCGCGATAAAACCGCCCCACGCTGGGCGCGAACACGGGGGGATGGGCGAGCTTCGCATGCACCTGCATCTCCGGCACATGCTTGTGCGACAATCCCAGCGCATAGATGCGTGCGACGGTCTCCACATAAGCGGGCGAGGATTTGTCCTCGAACTCGGCGATCATCGCCTTGCCGCCGCCGGAATAGCCGGAGATCGCATTCACCGTCAGCGGAAAATCGGCCGGAAGGAGTCCCGCGCGCGTCAGCGGGCGCACCAGCGCCAGGAACCCGGTCGGATAGCAGCCGGGATTGCTCACCCGCGCCGCGCCGGCGATGCGTGCGCGGCTGTCCGCCTCCATCTCGGCGAAGCCGTAAACCCAGCCCGGCGCCACGCGATGGGCGCTCGAAGCGTCGATCACGCGCACGGCATTGTTTTCGATCAGGCTCGCCGCCTCGCGCGCCGCCTCGTCCGGCAGGCAAAGGATCACCAGATCGCTGCCGTTGAGCGCCTTCGCCCTCGCGCGCGCGTCCTTGCGCTCGGCCTCGCTGAGCTGCACGAGCGAAATATCCCGCCGCCCCGCCAGCCGCTCGCGGATTTCGAGGCCGGTGGTGCCCGCCGCCCCGTCTATGAACACCTTTGCCGTCATGGCCGTCGTTTACCGCCTCGCCCTTCGCATTGACAGAATGTAATGTACGCTCTTAGCTCATATCAGCCCGCGATTGCCGTCATAGGTTGAGTCGAATGGGCACGCGGGCGCCCCGCCATCGGCCGGAAGATGTGCCCGCGCCTTGGCCAAATCCCAATCGCACATCCAATGGGGACGCGCCATGGATCCGAATGCGGTCGTCGAAGTCTTCCGCAAGACCATCACCGAGCATTATGTCGACTTTCAGGGCCGGGTGCGCCGGCAGGAGTTCTGGTACTACATCCTGGCCTATGTCGTGATCTGGATCATCCTTGCCGTCGTGCAGAGCGTTTTCCGCAGCCAGATCCTGACCGGGCTTTATTCGCTGGGATTGTTCCTGCCGACGCTGGGCATTTCGGTGCGCCGGCTGCACGACACCGACCGCACGGGCTGGTGGGTGGTGCTGGTCGCGGTTCCGCTCGTGCTGCTGGGTCTTCTGACCTCGTTCGCGATGATGACGGGCGCTTACGGCATGATGTTCCTCACCGCCACGCTTCTGCCGATCCTGTCGCTGGCGGCGGCGGCGCTGCTGATCTACTGGTACGCCCAGCCCGGAACGCCGGGCGCCAACCAATACGGTCCCGATCCCAAGAGCGGCGAGCACGCAAAGGCCGCGGCATGAAAAAAGCGTCTCCGGCAGGAGACGCTTTTTCCGCCGGGCAAGCGCCATCGCCTCAATAGGGATGGTGCCAGCCCCCGTCGCGATCGCGGCTGTGGTCCCAATCGTGGTACTGGGTGCGATAGTGCACCTCGTACCATGAGCGTTCGTGGCGCCGCCAATGATGGAAATGATGGTGGCGGTCCCACCAGCCGTCGCGATAGGCGAAGGCAACGTCGCCGACATTGAAACTGACCGCGAAATTCGTGCGGGCCGAGGCGACGGCCGGCGCCGCCAGGGCCGTGCCGGCAATCGCCGCGGCAAACAGAATCCGCAAGGTGGGAGATCGCATGATCGTCTTCCTTTCCAAAGGGTGATCCCCTCCGCGAATGAAACGTGCGGGACGCAACTTTGGTTCAAGGGACGAAAAAATCCGCCGGCGCCTGGGCCGGCCGTACAACAAATGATTTCGCGAGGCTTTAGCGCTTCGAGAACTGGAAGCCCCATAATCCATTGATATTAGATGAATATTTTACGCCAATTATTTTTGTCAATTATTTGTAGAGGCCGGCCATTTTTTCTGGCGCTTCACCGCGTGATACCCCTCCTTTCTGGAGGTTTGCCATGAGAGGCGATGAGCGCGAATGGGCGCGAGCCGTGCTGGCTAATAAGCTTATCGGGGCGGAATCATGCTCGCATACTGCTCATATGCCTTGTGCTGAATCCCGGAAAGGCGCTGCACAATGCGTCGGCGTTCGCGGTCAAGGCACATCTGAATTTCGTCGAGACCGAGCTGCGCAATCCCCTTCGAAGCCTCAAAGAGAATCGCGTCGGCTCGTAAGAGCTTAGCGAATGTCTCAGCCTCTGAAGCGGTCCTCTTCTTGGACATGTTGTTCCTAGTGTGGGTTGGTA